>JAFGQK010000006.1 GCA_016935735.1 Spirochaetales bacterium
CTTTCTTCTTCCTTAATCCTTCTTTCTTCTTCCTTAATCCTTCTTTCTTCTTCCTTAATCCTTCTTTCTTCTTCCTTAATCCTTCTTCCTTAATCCTTCTTCCTTCTTCCTTAATCCTTCTTCCTTCTTCCTTCTTCCTTAATCCTTCTTCCTTCTTCCTTAATCCTTAAAAGAGGTGCGGCGGGCCCATGTGCTGGTCCCTCGTATTTGTCGTTGTATCCGCATTCGACGAACTGTTGACCCCTGAAATCACTTTCAGTCCCTCTTTTATATCCGGGCTGCCGGATATCTCTGTTTTCTGCCCATCGGTGATTCCCGTTCTTACCGGATGAACACGAAGGGCACCCCTCTCATCAATAAACCAGAGGAGACGGGCATTCCCTTTCTGCTCTGCATTATTAGAAATTGTCCGCTGCCGTGTGCTGGCGGTAGTATCTCTCCGTCCCGCTTCACTGGTCAGGAATTTATCAGATGTTCCACTGCTTTTATCATTCTGCTGGTTCATCCTGTCTGACCGGGTTTTCTCTATTTCCTTTGTCATTTCCGCTGTCGGCTTTATCTGCAAAGCGATATTGGCAACAAAAAGGACATCCTTTTTCTCTTCAACAATAACGTCGATCGTCGCCGTCATACCGGGGAGCAGGTGATGTTCCGGGTTCGTGGTATCGATGATGACATAATAGTTGACCACATTTGATACGGTGACAGGCTGCAACCGTACCTGTACCACGGACCCTTTAAAGGTTTCATCCGGATAGGCATCTACGGTAAACTCCACCTCCTGGTTCACCTTTATACTTCCTATATCATTTTCATCGACAAGGGCATCTATCTGCATACTCGAGAGGTCCCGGGCTATGGTAAAAAGAGTCGGGGTGGAGTAACTGGCAACCACTGTCTGTCCTTCCTCTACATTCCTGTTAATGACAATACCATCGATAGGGGAACGTATAATCGCATAAGAGAGATTGGACTGTGCTTTTTTTAAATTGTTTTGCGCAGTCAGTTTTGATGCATAAGACGATTCCTTTGCAACGTTAATTTCTTCAAAATCATAGTCAGAAATGAGTTTCTTCTCATACAAAAGCGTATTATTCTCATAATTCCGTACATCATGATTATACTGTGCCGTGGCCTTTGCCAGGTCTGCCTCTGCCTGCTGGACAGCTATTTCCAGCAGGGTGGTATCCAGGGATGCCAGTACCTGGTTCTTTTTTACCCTGTTATTATAGTCAACATACACATGCAGGATTGTCCCCGAGACCTGGGTTCCTATTTCCACAATCCCTTTGGGATTTATTGTCCCGGTACATGAGATACTGTTCCTGACATCCCCCCGTTCGATCGTTGTAAACCGCAGACCATCCCTGTATCCATGGTTTTTTGGAATAAAAAGAAATATTCCCAGGATAATAAGACAAAGTCCCACCGGGATCATAATTATTAACAATTTCTTTTTCATAACCACCTCCATAAACTGTTATAATTCATCGATATTAAAAAGATTAAGAAGATCGAGATAACTCATGGTATACTGATACCGTGCATTCAGTAATTTCAGGTTTGCGTCCATCACGTCATTTTCAGCCTGCCGGACATCCTGATAACTTCCCGCACCGGTATCAAATAATTGTCTGGCAAGTACATAAGCCCGGTCTGATATTTCACTGTTTATTTTCAACACATCATAGGATTCTTCTACCTGTTTTAAGGTTGCCGTAATGTTTTCCGCACTCATCTGCTTTTTATCTATTGTATCCTGGAGTATGTTTTTATTTTTTATGACATTATTCTTTTTTTGTGCAATAGCTGTCTGTACGGATGAATAGGGAAGATACGAATCGATGGGAATACTTACCCCTATGCCGGCACTCCATGAACCATTCCAGTTGGCCCCGTCAAAACAGTTATCGGTAAAAGGATCCCCTGCAAAAGAGGAGGAATATGAATAGGATAGACTTAATGAAGGGTAATACGACGCCCGGGCCAGGTCTACCTGGTTTTCACTCGACCTGATATTCCCGGCCAGTACTTGAATATCAGGATTGTTTTGCACACTCAACCCGGATACTTGCTTATCATCGATTGCCCGTATATCCGGGATCGTATCCGTCAGTTGTACTCCCACATCACCATTAAGTCCGAGCAGGTGTTTGAATTCCAGCAATGCCGCGGAATAATCATTCTGCATTTTATCATAATCAGGAATAAGGGATTTGCATGCGTATTCACTTTTCAGTTTGTCTATTTCCGGGACTATGTTAAGTTCATACTTTAAAAGTATTGTTTCAAAGGCAGAACGGGCTTTGTCTATCTGTTTTTTTAAAAGCTCCATCTGGTCTACAAGGAGTATCAGGTTGTAATAAGATTTTTTCACATTATAGGCAAGGGATTTCCTGGCCTGTTCCAATGTAAGGGTCCCGTTCCGGTAATCCAGCACTGCCTGCCGGGCATTATATATCATTGCAGCACTTACATTAAGTGAAGCCCTGAATACCAGGCCCAGGGAGGTCTGCCGTTCCGTTGCCTGCTCCGACCCTCCTGTACCGAGGGATGCTGAAAGACCCGGACCGGGAATAAATTGATTCCAGGCATTGGAAAGATCCAGCTTGCTGTTTTGAAGATCAATTACTGAATTGGCAAACAGCAGGTTATTCTCCTCTGCAAGCATGACTGCTTTCCCGATATCAAGCTGCATTACCTGTTCTGTTGCCGTATTCCCTGTTTCTCCCGTATTTCCTGCTGGCTTTCCTGCTTCATTTTCTGCAAACAGAACAGCGCCTGTAATAATGAAAATTATCAACCATATTTTCTTTATCATCTTCTTACCTCGTTTATTATGCACATGCACCGGATGTTTATATCTTTATAGAAGAATATACAGGGTATGTGATTTATGATTCATTAAATAAACCTTAAGATATCATGAAGAAAGAAATATCATGAAGAAAGAAAGGGGTTTGATTTTGATTGGATTACTGTAACCTGGTCAAATACCAAATACATTGGTACTTATAGAAGGGGGGTGCCGAAAATTATCTTATATTAATTTCATCTATACCTGAATCTCTGCAAATCTTCCCTTTCAATAACATATCCTTGCTGTATAGGAATTTAACATTAATTCGTCCATTCACTCACTTTCTTCAAAAGGCCGGGTTCAAGCCTGAAAGAGGAGCCCCGTCCCTGGAGGAAGTGATGGGCTTTAAGGAGATGCAGGGAGAGTTCGCTAAAGTGGAAACGGGTCTTTGTGGGTAAATGTTCCACTTCTGCGGTATGCTTCCTGTACAATCCGTCGCCGAAAGGGCAGGGGAGATGACCCCGTGTTTCATGCACGGTAATAAGCCATTTTTTTTGAATCGTTACCGGGTTTCCGAGTCCGTGCTTTCCCTGGTCAAGGAGAGATTGCAGCTTTCCCGAAATTATTTCCCAGTCCATTCCCAGGGCCGCTACTGTCTCTTCATCTGCCTGGATGATATCGGTAAGTGCACGGTTGTCGTCACCAAGAAATCCTTCACCGGTGATCCTGCCGGGTGCCATGTTATCCTGTACACGCAATAACCCGGGCGTCATTTTCATAGATAACCCCCTTATTCTTTATGCATGATAGATAATGTATGATGCATATTAAGCAAATTTATCAAAGTAAATATTCTCTTCCTTTATATTATGATTTATAAGAACCCTGATGCAGGCATCGATCATTCCCGGGCTGCCACACAGATACCCTTCCTTTGGCGCTTCCGTGGATATCCGTGTTTTTAGAAAACGGTCAAGCACCTCCGTGATGAGCCCTGTCTCGCCTTTCCAGTTATCATCCGGCAGGGGTTCGGAGAGTGCCGGTATAAAATGAAAACCGGGCCAGGATTTTTCAAGTTCACTGAACCGGTCTATATAGAACAGCTCCTTAAGATTTCTCGCGCCGAAAAAAAACCACACTTCCCTATTTGTTTTCCCTTTGTCGACCATGTCATATATAATAGAATGAAGCGGTGCCATGCCGGAGCCTCCTGCAATACAGAGCATAATGTCGTTGCTGTCATGGAGCATGAACTCCCCGACCGGTGCGACCACATCAAGAGTATCCCCCTCCTTTAAAATCGTATGGACATATGTCGTGGCGATTCCGCCGGGTACAAGCCGGATAAGGAATCCAAGCCGGCCCGAATCTGCCGGGGCCGAAAGCATCGAGTAAGCCCGCTGGCTGGTTTCCCGGATCTTTCCGTAAGGCGGGATAATAAGCTGGGCATACTGGCCTGCTTTAAAACTTATGGTTCCCGGCTCCATGAGTTTGACATATACTTCCTTTATGTCATGGGTGACATCAGCGATTGATGCAATAGTTGTCTTGAACTGCTGGATGGCAAACAGGTCTTCGGGGATGCTGATTTCAATGTCCTTTTTCACCTTTACCTGGCATGCAAGACGGATGTTCTCCTCTATTTCATTTTTCTGTAGCAGGGGAATTTCCGTTGGAAGGTGTATTCCGATATCAGTCTGAACCTTTACCTTGCAGGTACCGCATGTCCCCTTGCCGCCGCAGGCAGACGGGATAAATATTCCTTCCTCCGCCAGGGAAAAGAGAAGCGGCGATCCCCCCTTTACGTTAACGGTTTTATGGCCATTGTTGATAGTGATTTTCACCATACCATAGTTATTCACCATTCTGTCAACAAGAGTGATGATAAGGGCAAGGAGTGCGCTGATAAGACCTGCCGTTACCGGCCCGGTTAAAAAAGTGATATCCATCCTTTTCTCCTTATTGGACGGGAAGCATCCCGGAAAATCCGAGGAATGCCATGGCCATAATCCCGATGGTAATAAATGTAATACCCGGACCTTTTAACCCGGCCGGGACCGGGGCATTATCAATCTTTTTCCTTATTGCAGCAAGACAGAGGATCGCTATCCACCACCCGATTCCCGAGCCAAGACCATACACTACTGACTGGAGAAAGGTATAATTCCGTATTTCCATGAGAAGCGAGACACCCAGGATAGCACAATTTACTGTTATAAGAGGAAGAAAAATACCCAGGGCCATGTACAGTGATGGGGAAATTCTATCGATTACCATTTCCAGTACCTGGACAGTTGCCGCGATCACGATAATAAAAAAGATGTACCGGAGGTAATGGAGTCCGAGAGGCGAGATGACCAGGTGGTAGAGACCCCAGTTGATCATTGTGGTGAAGGTGAGAACAACAACCACTGCAAGACCAAGCCCGTGGGAGGATTTGAAGTCCCTGGATATGGAGATAAAAGAGCACATCCCGAGAAAATTGGAAAGGAGAATATTGCTTGTAAAGATTGATGCAAAAAATAAGATAAATGGGCTGATCTGCGGACTCATTTTCCTGCCCCCTTTCTCATACTTATGGATTTGACAATCCATATCATAATCCCGATAAGAAAGAATGCACTCGGCGGGGTAAGCATAACCGTCCATGTGACAAACCCTTCCGGCATTACCCTGAATCCGAGGAGTGACCCGAATCCGAGTAATTCTCTTACCGCTGCAATCAGGAGAAGGACATACATATATCCGGCACCGGAGGTTATCCCGTCCCAGAGTGAAATAATGGGGGGATTTGATTGGGCAAATGCCTCTGCACGCCCCATAATAATACAATTGGTAATGATAAGCCCGACATATGGTCCCAGCGACCGGGAAATATCCGGGAGGAACGCCCTTAGAAAGATATCAACAAGAATAACATAAAATGCGATAATGAGAGTCTGTACAATCATGCGCACACGCCGGGGGATAAGATTTTTCAGGAGAGAGATAGTGAGATTGGAGAATCCGGTGACAAATACCACACCGCAGGTCATAATCAGGGTATTGAGAAGGGTATTGGTAACAGCCAGGGCAGAACATATGCCCAGTACCTGTATAAGCACAGGATTTTCTGCCCAGATATTTTTTTTCGCTGTCATCATTAGCCCGGTTTTCTGCATTCTCTTATCCCAATAGTTTTCTCAAATATTTCAACTCGCTGTTGATTATTTTTTCAATACTTTCAGATGTTCTTGTCGCACCGGATATCCCGTCTATTTCGCCATTTTGATGGTCATAATCATAAACACCCTTCCGGGTTCCTTTAATCAATCCACCGGCACCGACTACCTCACCCCTTAATTGGTTTTTATACGCATCCTCATCAATCCGGCCACCCAGGCCGGGTGTTTCATTATGGGAAATAAATTCAACCCCCTTTATAACAGTCACTTCTGCATTCACGGCAAGTATCCCGCGGACCTGACCCCACAGGGCATTACCCATGAAAAGAATTGCATAGGTGGTAATACCTTCCTTTTCATGCATAAAAAGATCCGTGCCTGCTTTCTTGACAACAGTAACGTTATCATCATAAACCGTATAAGCTTCCTGGTCATTTGCAAAAGGGATGTGAAAAGCATTCAGTACTGCTTTTCTTAACAGGAGTTCCTCATTTTTCTTTGTTCGTTCTTTTGTCAATTGATTGGCAGTTGAAAGTAATAGTACAAAAGTAAAGGAAATGACGAGGGTGAATAGAACGGTATAGAGAATTCCTTTTTTCATTTTTTCTTCCCCCCTGCAATCTCATCCAATAACGGGGCAAATGTGTTTCCTACCAATACACCGAAACTGGTTCCTTCTGCAAAAAGGGAAAAAGTCCGTATAAGGATACTGACAGCACCGATGATGATCCCATAAAGTACCCGGGGAAATGGCTTTTTCGGTGCCGATACAGGATCTGTGGCCATGAATACTGTTACAAAAAGCAGGCTTCCCGAAAAAAGAGCAGGAACAGTATCCAGTGCCTGCGGTATCCCGGTAATGTCCAGGCAGAAGGTAAGAAGGGCGGCACTGCTTAAGGTCGAAAGGATAATAATCCAGCTTGCTGTCCTGGTACTCATAAGAAAGATACCTGCTATAAGAATCAGGATGATGGGGCTTTCCCCCATGGCCCCCGGTCTGAAGCCAAGAAGTAGGGATTGAATGTTCACTGCTTCCCCGGCATGAAGTGCTGCAAGGGGTGTTGCTGTTGTTACTGCATCCAGACCGAAATTACCCCCGGAAAGCCATCCCCCTGTCATGAATGCCGGGAATGTGATATACACAAAAAGCCGGCCGCATATTGCAGGATTAAAGGGATTTCGTCCGAATCCGCCAAAGACCTCTTTCCCGATTACCAGGGCAAAGATAATGCCAATAAGCGCGATCCACCATGGAAGATCCGGGGGAAGTGAAAGGACATAGAGTCCACAGGTAACGAATACGGCTTCCGAGACCTTTTTCTTTTTACGGAGTTCGAAAATCGCCTCGCAGATGAACCCGGCCGGGAAGACTACAAGCATAAGAATCAAAAAATGCAGCCCGTACATGTATCCGGCGAAGAGGAATACCGGGATAAGTGAAATGAGTACCTTTCTCATCATTTTCTGCTTCTGGATTATGTTAGAAAGCATCATTTATGGTTATACAGGTTCCTTTCTTACTGTTAGGATATTGTATTCAGTATTAGCGGGATGGACAAGTATTTTTTTTATTTTTACACAATATTCCCGGATGCCCTTGACAAAATTAATTAAGTGTATTATGAATTGGTTTAGTGGATACTGAAGAGAATACCTTGTGTGAGAAAAACAGATTTCTTGTAGATAGTTTTAAGGCATTAGGCGATGAAACGCGTTTTTCCATACTCTGTATCCTGATTCAACATAATATATGTGCAAAATCGATTGCATGCAGGTTAAAGCTTTCCGAATCTGCTGTTTCACAGCATCTTAAGATATTACGTGAATGCGGATTAATATCCGGGGAAAAACGGGGGTATTGGGTGCATTATAAGGTTAATGTACCGGAAATAAACAGGATAATAAACGGGTTAAACAGCCTGGTGCAAAAATGAGAGGTAAATCCCCGGGAGGATCTACTTTTTTTGAAAGGATAATAGCATATGGAGAAAATAATGGAAGTCATGAACCTCTCGAAACAGTATGGTCATTTTACTGCAGTGAAGGATATCAGTTTCCATGTGAATAAAGGTGAGATATTCGGATTTTTAGGCCCTAATGGTGCCGGTAAAACAACAACAATTAATATGCTTACCGGGATGGCAAAAATATCGGACGGCAGGATATATTATAAAGGTATTGATCTGACAAAAAAAATTAAAAAAGCCCAGGAAATCATCGGTGTTGTCGCAGATGAAAGCAATCTGTATGATGAAATGACAGGGTATGAGAATCTTTGCTTTTGCGGATCCCTTTACGGTCTTTCAAAGGTAGTAAGGAGAAAAAGATCGTATGAGTTGCTGGAAACATTCGGTCTCATGGAAGCAGCCGGTAAGAGGTTTAAAGCGTATTCAAAAGGCATGAAAAGGAAACTTACCATTGCCGCGGCTTTTATTCATGAACCGGAAATCCTGTTTTTGGATGAGCCGACTACAGGAATCGATGTTGCGAGTGCAAGACATATCAGGAATTTGTTAAAAAAAAGAAATGAAAGCGGGACTACTGTTTTTTTAACTACCCATTATATCGAGGAAGCGGAAAGACTATGCGACAGGGTTGCCTTTATCAATAAAGGCAGCATCAAGAGGATTGATACTGTTGCCCGGTTGCTTGAGGATACGAAAGAAGCCAATGTCATTGAAGTCGTCTTCGAACCGGGCCGGTCTGGTAAGAGTGAGTTGCTGAAACGTCTGCAAAAGGAATTCCCGGATGTCGGATGTTCATTAAAAAACGAAGACACAATCAAGGTGGTAAGTACGGGAAAGATCGATATTACGCCAATTGTGCGATGTTTGTCGGATGAAGGGGCATATATTCTGGAAGCGAGGTTATTAAAGCCCACACTGGAAGACACTTTTGTAAAAATGACCGGAATAGAAATCGACACGATGAAAAAGGAGAAGGAAAAGAAATGAAATCATTGACGGCATTCTGGAACATCCTTTTAAAGGATATGAGAAATTACTATTTAAAACCGCCGAACATAAGTTGGGGGATTATATTCCCTTTTGCCTGGATGCTGATGATGTTTATAAAATCAAAATCGGCTTTTGATATTACGGAAGTATTCCCCGGTATCGTCGGGATGGCCATCTTATTCGGCACGACTTCCATGCTTTCGGTAACAATCACGTTCGAAAGGAAATCCCGCTCATTTGAAAGATTGTTACTGGCCCCCATGAGTATCGAGGTATTGGTACTGGCTAAAATAACCGGGGCGATTTTGTTCGGTATTTTTAACAGTACAATACCGGTACTTGTATCGGTCCTTTATTTTAAAGCATCTGTTTTTGACTGGCTATTTCTCGTTTCCGGGATAGTCCTCTTGTCGGTAATTTCAACACTGCTTGGATTATTTATTGCAGTTTCGGCAAAAGAGGTATTCGAAGCCCAGACGTATTCGAATTTTTACCGGTTCCCCATGATTTTTCTCTGCGGGTTGTTTATCCCGGTTTCACAACTCCCGGTGTTCGTCAGGCCGCTTTCCTATATTTTACCCGTGACCTACGGGGTCGATGTTTTACGGTATTCCATATCCGGAAACAACTCACTCCCTGTTTTATTGAACCTGGTCATTCTCATTGGTTTTTGTTTATTATTATTTTATATAAGCATTTTTAATATACGAAAAAAATGGATAGTATGAAATTTACTACCCGTTTTTTACTAATGCTTCCGGTAGAGTTTCCACAAAGGCTTTTATCTCGTCTCTTACCCGACGGTAATGATGTAATGCTTCTTCTTCGGTTTTTGCAGACTCTGCAAGTTTTGGGGGGTCATCAAACCCCATATGAATATGCTTTGTTTTTGCAGGAAAAACCGGACATGTCTCATTTGCATGATCGCATACGGTAATCACAAAATCGAATTCCTTTTTCTGGAAGAGAAAATCCACTACATTCTTGCTTTTATAACCGGAAATGTCGATTCCCGCTTCTTTCATTACCTTGACAGCGAGTGGATCCACCCCGTGTGGCTTAATACCGGCAGAGTAAACATTGATGACCTCGCCTTTCAACGCCCTTGTCCATCCTTCCGCCATCTGGCTCCTGCATGAATTCCCTGTACATAAAAAAAGCAGCTTTCAGGATTTTTGCCCGGGCTTCACTTCTTGCTTTTTCATCTTCTGTCATGGATGATTCCTTTATGATTAAATTGTCAAAAATAGAGAAAAATGTCAATAAAAGATATAATGCATTGTTGATATTTTCCTACTATCTGGCTGTATTGCCATATGGCCAGAAAGATAATTACATGGAAAATAAGGAAATTAAACAAGAACATAACTCCGCGAAATATTTAATGGAAGGAAGAGGAACCACCGATTGCACCGATTGCACAGAAAATCCCGGGTATTCTTCCGGGATTTTCAGCCCGTAATACATGCGTTGGCCGGCACCTTCCCGATATGGTCTGCGGCTTATAAATCAATATATAAAAAGTCGGTGACACTGCCCCAGCCGCCTACCTGCTGGTCATGGTCCCATCGCTGCCATTGATTATTATAAAAACCTTCGATTTTAAAATACAGTATGACATCGTCCCATTGCAGTTCCTGTCCATGACCGTCTTTTCCTGTCCAGCAGTTCAACCACCACGTTCTTAAGCTATCCGCAACAATAACATCACCTTTTTTAATGACATCACCGTCGATGACAGTATCCACTTTGCTTACCATAACAGCTTGCAGTAAAGGCGGATCGGCATTGGAAAAGTTGGAGGGACTGTAAGGCATGTAATGGGTATATTCAAAGTCTTCGGGATAATCATCGCGGAGCTTTTTCATGATATTGTTTATGGCAGGAATGGGATTGCCCGCATACACCCATATAAACTCATATAGAAAATTATTCATATTGTCGGAATCGGATAAATATTCACCAATACGTTGAATGATCCTGTTCGGGCTCGGGTCAAGCCTGAATTCAAAACCATGCATCATGGGGGGTATCTTCCGCATCAGTTCATAATCCGACATTTTAAATAAGTCCCGGTAGTAAAAAATGAATTGATCTATATCCGAATTGATCTCGGGAAAGCTTTCAAATATGTCATCATCGATATAATCATTCAGATCGACATCAATATTTCCAAGGGCATCGAGCAATTGTATCTTCAGGTTTTCCAGCATTGTCAACATTTCTTCCAGCGGCAAGAACAGGAGTAATTCTTCGGCATTCCTTATTTTATACGTTTTTTTCTTATACACACATACTTCCGCACCGGCACCATAATAGCCGACATCATCCTTATTCTGGTTTTGTGTGAATAGTGACCAGAAAAAAGCAGCCGTATTATTGATGAAAGTGCCATCATTCTTCAGATCATAATCGCCTTTCCAGATAACGATCCGGTAGTCTCCCTGGTTATCGCCGGCAACAGCTTCATATCCATGGTAATAAGGAATACAATAACAGCTTTTCACGAATAAATGGCTATTCGCGTTTTCTGCATCCCCGACATATCTTTTGCCGGTTGTTTCGATTGGCAGATTCAAATCCAGGTTATATCTGGTAAGGGCTTCAAATTCCGCATGAGTATTAACCATGGTCAAATCCAGTGTATTTCCCTTTTTTGTAAAATAAAAGGTTGCCCGGGCACAATCTGCGGGATCGAGTATATTGACTTCACCTATCACCAGATCCGAATCATTCGCCTTTACGTACAAGCCCGGCGAACTATACGATTCAAGTGAGAAACCGTCCTGGTTTCCCAACCCCGGCTGGATAATGAAAGTACTATCTTCCAGGAACAAAGGATCGTTTCCCGGGTTGGCATCATAAACGCTTTTTGCCGATACAATAACATCCGTCCCGCTCCTGCGTATATAACAACCTGTTAGATGAACAGATTCCAGGGCAATATGATTTTCACCGGGAATTGAACCTTTTTGAATTTTAAAACGGGAATGAAGATAGTCATCCTGACTGTTGATTGCCGCGATGTCCAGTCCATTGGTATTTGTGATGTGTGCATAGTGATAGGGATAAAGTTCTGGCTCTATTGTATAAATCGAATCAATGAAAGTCAACTGGTCAATCATGAATTCTTTTATCATCACATCGGATCTATTTCCTGCTTTGTCAATGGCGTTGATGTTAAAACTATGGCTGCCTTCATACATATGATCTATGAGAACATATTCCGGTGAATCAACAATCCTTACAGGCTTTTCATCGATCCTGATTTCGTATTTCAATTCCAGGGGATCTGTATAATTATCGGATGCTGTCCAGGTGAACCTGGCTTTACTGGAATGAGTCTGCGGTTCATAGGTAATCCCGGTTATGACCGGTTTGCCGGTATCGATCATCACTGCCAGGGAAGCTGCTTCCGACCACTTTGAACAGGTGCTTTTACACCGGACAGTCAGCGTATGACTTCCTTCCGGTAAAGATGTCCCGGGAATAAAAGAGAGCTCCGTGGTCTCGACCCACGACTCATCATCGAGCCGGTATTGATAAAGTTCTGCACCGGCAGGCTGGTCCCATTGCCATTCCGGATAGCCCGTTCTGTTCCAGTACTCTGCCTGGAGTCTCACTTTCGCGGGCGGTTGCTGTAAAACATTTATCAGGCTGACAATTGTATCATCCGGGTGAAGGGGAACATTATGGTGGGCAAAGTCATTGGCCTTTCCATTCATGGTCTTCATTTTTGCAGTTAACTCTTCATATACCTCATCATTTATGGAAACGATACCGACATTAAAATCTTCCCCATCCCCTATACGGCCTTCCGGCGGCTGGTCGGCATACTCGAACCAATGATACCCTATCATATAGGGGCTGTCGATGAAATTCGAGGCTTCGATCTCGAACATTTCAGCCCTCTCTTCCTGGGTCTCCGCTTTTGGTAATGGCCGGTATTGACTGTTCGGGCAGCCGGAGAGATTTTCATCGGAGACAAAGGAAAACTCCCCGATCATAACGGGTTTGCCGGAGTAATCGTAGAATTCCTCCAGATTTTGAAAACGGACAACATTACAGACATCGGATACATAATTAACCAGGATCTTCAATGGACTCTCTTCCGGTAGTCCCTGGGCTAAATTATAAAAATTGACACTCACCACATCAGTATATTTGCCCAGGATCTTTACCACTTCAACCGGGGTTGCCCACGCGATAAACTCCGTTCCTAAAATCAAGTGGTTTATATCTTTCGCCCTGATAGCCTGCTGACATTTCCTGAAGTAGGTTTCGGCAGTGAACTTCATCCACTCTTTACGCACATCAGGATAGTCAAAAGTAGCTTTCCATTTATCATACGCATCGATTATTTCATTGAAAATGGTTTTAAAACCAAGGAGATCGGACAGATTTGACTGCATCTGCTGTAAATAATCTTTGAGTGCCTGGAGGGGTCCTATCCGGGAGTCATCGATAAGGCCGCTTATGATGTGATCGATACTTTTTATCGTATTATAAATTTGTTCATCCAGCGCATCCAGTGAATTGATGAATTCTTCGGCGGAATCCGAAAAAATCACCTCATTAAAAACCGCCTGCACTTCCGGGTAGTCATTAAATAAATTTTCTATCGATAAATATAAATTCTTCAGTCCGTAATAGTTATCTGAAATATCGGGCCTGAACTGGTCGATTTTATCCCAGTCACGATTGATGATTGCATCATATTTGAATACGACATCATTATAAATACTCTTCATATCCGGCAATAAATCCGCCGGCGTAATCATGATCGGGAGAATGAAAATAAAGTTTTCTTTATCATTCAACGCCAGTTGTAAATCGGAAGTGGCCTTGAGCTTCAGCAGATCATCGAAACTCTCGATTTCAGGATAGCCATCGTGGGATTCGGGAAACAGGACTCCCGAATGGGTAAAATACAATCCGAACTCCATTTTGAACTGGTGGATGTCATTATGATAAAAGTCCTTTAAAAATTCGATAAGGGCATGCTTCCCGGCATGGTCTTCCCCCCGGGCAAAGTATTCATAGAACATGTCCGATATCGTGGGACCTGTGGCATTATATCCAATAGGACCAAAGTCATATTCCCCGACATAGTAGTATCCGATTAAATTGGGATCATTGACTCTTTCCGGGATTATGGACTTATTCACTTCATCCTCGAGCAGGGTATCGAACTCTTCTGAAAAGACATCCTTGTCTCTTTTATAATCTTCATTCTTTGCCAGGTTCAGCATCATGACATAAGGCATATTGAAATCTTCAATAACAGGTAAATCGAACCTTCCTGTGGAAGAACCGGTTTTCCGGTAAGACCCCCATGGCCCTAACGTATTGAAATTCCAGTCATCCAGCCGGCTTTTCGTCTCCAGGAACCATTCATTCTGCCAGTCATCCGGGCCGTATTTGTCGACTAATGCCGCGACGTATTGATAAAAATAATCATAATACCGGGGTTCGTTATGCTCTTCATCCCATGGATAATTTTCAGGGTAATCGGCAATATTTTCCCGGATCACCGGATGACCGGTTCCATTCACCGAATTGACGCCGGTGGAATAAAACGGGTTCCCGCCCTGGTCCAGGAAGCACCATTTCTTTTCACCATTCACTACCGCATAACCGACCCGGAAAAAAGACATCCCGGCAGCATAGTAGGAAAAATGATTTATCCGGGCTGTAATATAGTTTTCTTCCGTATTGATGGAAAGGGTATCCTGGGGCTCCCATTCCATTGTCTCTTCATTGAATCTGAATATCCTCAATTTCGATTCATCAAAACCGTTTTCTTTATATTCGATTTTCAGTTCGCAATCTTTGGTAAAGTGAATATCATCCGGATTTGCAGAGAAATGAAAAATGTTACTTTGAAGGCTCACCTGGTGGTCGTCGAATGTATCATCGACATCCAACGATTCTACATTGATAAAGACCAGTTCTTCCGCCGATTCAGGAGGAATATGCAATTCCACACCATCGTCATGGACTATTTCCAATCCATCTGCATAAGCACTATAAGAATAAATTTCACTCCAATTACCTGCCTCGTCCCGGGCTCTGACACTGAAAAAGTCAAAACTGTTTGTCGTGATGAAACATCTGGTATCATTCGTACTTATCCAATCCGTGTTATTGAAGCTGTACTCATAGCTTAATACTTTCGAATAATCATCCGTACCCTTCCATGAATAATAAGCCTGTGAGTCGGAATAGTGTATCTGGATAGTTTCAATTTCAGGGGGCGTCACATCAATATAAAAGCTTATTTCCCTGCTTTGACTCCAGTTCCCTGCCAGGTCACGGGCTTTGAGAGAAAACGTGTGCCATCCTGCTTCCAGGGAATTTTCCGGTTTATAATCGGTAGTTGTCCCGTTCCCGGCTATGGAAGCATCGATGCCCCATTCAAAAAATAAACTTTCTCCGGTAGTATAATTGTCGTTTGCATCCCAGGAAAACAGGCAATTTTGATTATTCGCGGGGGTCAGACACGTAATCGTTTCAATGGACGGTTTTGTTTTATCGACAATGATATCCAGGCTGGCCGCTTCCGACCAATCGCTGAATCTGTTCCTGCACTGGACATATAACATATAATGATCTTCCCCCAGGCTGACGTGCGGGGTGTATGACAGGTTTTCCGTTTCAGTCCACGGGCTGTTATTCAGTTTATACCGGTATAGTCCTGCCCCCTCCGGTGTATTCCATGTCCAGACAGGAAACCCGTCGTTATTCCAGTAATTGGCATAGAGGACAACCTTTTCAGGGGGAAATACCTCGATTGTCTCTACAATAATAGTATTATTGACTTCAGAAAAAGAGCCGGTTATTATCACCTCCAGTCCCAGGTACTCATCCAGATCATAAACATGGGATTCACAATAATATTCATTCCCATTATCGGTCCGGAGGATATATGTTCCATTCGTATCTTTTGTCAGACTGCCTTCAAAAACAGCAGTTTGTTTTTTTTCTTTCACTTCCACAACCGGGGTATTGAATCCCATTTCTTTACTGAAAAGCCGGACCGGTTCATTTGTTCCATTTTCCTGCATTATAATGAACGTGAATTTACCCGGGGGATTATGAAGAAGATACTCTTTTATATTAAAAGAAATAAAGGTATTGTTTTTACCTGAAATATCCTGTTCGTCCAGATACACTGCATCATTGATTAATGACACTTTTTTCCTTTCTTGAAAATGAATAAAATCACAATTACTCCAGGTCAATTCGTTCTCATCAAACTCATACCCTTTCAATGCAAAAAGCTTCACATGTATTTGCCCCCGGGAAAAATTATATGTTAATGGATTTCTTACATAGACTTTAAAAAGGGCATTTTCAAGTTCCGTATAATCGTCCAGGTTAAATTCAAATACCCCGATTCTTTCTCCGGCGTAGAAATAGTGCTGTTTATTAATGAGAATCTGGCATTCATCGCCAAAGCTTTTATATCTCTCCCTGTAATCTTCCGAGATACAGGTATCGTCTTCAGGATAATAGAGGCCGGTAATAACATTATCGATTCTTTTTATGTTTATATAATTGAGCTGGGCCTGTCCCCGGTCACCCTTTTTTATGACTAACAGGGGGTTGCCGGGAGTAATTCTGATATAATCTTCAATGAGTAATTGAAAATTCTTAAAAGACCAGTTGCCTTTGTTGAAACGATAGTGATAAAACGGATCGAATCGGTAATAATAATAATCGTGGAATCGTTGAACTGCGTTTTTATCATAAAAATATCTTTTATCATTAATAAAGACATCCTTGCTCTGGAAATAATTTGCAAAAATATCATTCAGACTTAAGGTTACTTTATAATATCCGCTCTCCAGTTTTATTTTCCAGGAATTATCTTTATCAATACCGATAAAGGAATCAATGAGGTATTCTTCCTGCTTGATGATATCCCGTGCATTTTTTCCGGCATTTGCTTCCCATCCATAGGTATAGCCGTCTGGTTTTATCCCATATTCCTGTCCATTATCCAGGAAATAATTATTCACTTCTTTTGTTTTCTTATTCCCGAAGTTAATGTTGATATAAGGTTCCTGTTCCAGATCGAGGTTGCCGAGCAGGGAAGCCGAATAATAATTGCTCCTGTCACCGGACCAGGCAATAACACAATCTGTATAGTATGTATCAACATCATTGATAATGATATCAAATCCGATGAGATCATTGTGGTTCTTTTTATCATCTATGGGAATCCTGGCTTCCAGGATATATCCGGTTTTTGCAGGAGCCCATTTATGGGAAATGCCTTTTTTATGACCGGGTACCCGTGTATAAATTCTATCCTGGTTGTACGGGAAACTGAACTGGTAATCATTGTCGTCCAATTGTTCACTCTTTTCATTCCCGAAATCAAAGAAAATACTCACACTGTCATTATAGAGGTAATGATTCGTATTATTTTTTTTGAAATCATCTTCGGTCCGGATAATGAGGTAGATGAAATAATCGTCAAACAACACCTTGTACCGGCTGTCAAGATCATTCTCATTGTGAATAGTCCCATATACAATGGTATCGATGTTTTCCCATTCGCTATCCTCCCAGATACTGTCCATCTTCCCATCGATGACAGGGCCGGATGTCCGGAGGTATTTTACCTTTATGGTATTCGAACATATCGGGAAAGCGAGCATGAAAAAAAGTATAATAATAATGCCTTTTTTTATTAAAGAATGATTCATATAGTTATTCTCCTTACCGGAAATTATTTGTTCAATATTCCCTTCCATTTAATACTCATATAGCCGGAATCACCGCTGTCCCCTTTATGGCCGCTGCTGTGACAGTTGCTGCCTTCACCGCCGTCACCCCCCCTGCCGTAACCGGAGCCATTATTCCCGCCGTTGCCGCCGTGGCCATCGCCATGATTACTGCTCCCTCCCGGATATCCGGAACCGCCGTCGCCCCAGTCATCACCGCCTTTATTTCTTCCCCGTTCACCGCCGCCTCCCGGATGTGCATATAGAACATAGCTGGAGGTTGCCGTTTCCAGGAAATAGGATGGTGCGCCGCTGTCGCCGGAATGACCTGAATAATGCTTTCCTCCCCCCCTGCCATAGTCCCCGCCATCACCGATATATATCTGGTAATTCATAGAAGGATCCAGGGAATAAGCCGGTACATTAAGCACCTGGCCGGCGCCGCCGCCCCCGCCGCCGCTTCCTTCTTCACAGGTATTGCTTCCGTCTGAATTGGTTTCGGATTTCCCGCTGCCCCCGCCGCCGCCGCCGCCGCCGCCGGCTACTATAAGTAAATCGGCAATGGGAAAATTGACCCTGCCGTATTTATCGTTGAACCTGAAATACGATGTTCCATTTGATTTGAATTCCTCCGTATTTTGAACAGGCACCGGATACATTACCGTATTCGCCGATACCGGCCGGCTTATTTCCCCGAGGCTGTTCTTTACCCATGCATAAAGAATGATGCTTCCCGACCGGATACCCAATGTTATTTGATTGGGTTTGGTGCCTGACCACGATGATGCTGCCGTTGGTTCGATCAAGCTGGTAGTCACCAGCCAGTAGTTCGTACCGGCATCATTGTTTGAATTTAAATTGTAATTTATTTGTATGCTATCTTTTGTCAAATACGTATTTGTTATCCTGAATTCCGTTATTTCCGGGGCTTCCTGGCCATAACTATTATTGGGGAACATATATCCGGCACACTGCAATGCCGCTATGATGATTATGGTTAAGCCCTTTATTTTTATTGCTTTCAACATTTTATTATCTCCTTTTAAAAAGATTATATATCTTCATTCCGGTATTCCTTCCGTGAATAGCCGGACAGGTTAAAATATACCATTAAGTGGTAATACCATTGTATGATCTTCAATTGCCTCATCCACATCTTCCTGTGTATATTTCTGGCCTATGGATCCCGATATTTTTTCATCAAGTACGGTTTGCCACCCGCCGGAACTGGCAATGTTTACCGGGATGAAACCGAAAATGTAAAGGTCCACACTCCACTTTGCTTTAATAACAGGGTGAATGTAACCGTAGAGATAGTAAAGCAGATCAAAATCAGGATAAAAGTTTTCATCGATGCTGGCTATAAGGTCCGTATCAATGATTCCTTTCAGGGTAATCTTGCCTTTTATGTTACCGCTTGCACCTAACGTTAACAGGGGCATGGGTCCGGTTAAAAGGGGAGCATATAAAGGTGCCGACTGTGCGGACGCCTTTCCTTTGAATAATTTTCCGCTGTAATAGGTGTATTGATGAAAGGAAAAGTGAAAGGGTGAAACAGTCAGGATGCTGTCTGCCAGCAGAAATCTGACAGATGCATTTAAAGACATCGGGATATCGATGTCAAGGCTGTATAATTCCAGGTCGCCTGTTATACGGAGAAGCGGCGGGAGTATGATGTCCAGAAGTGATATGCCGACAAAGCCATCCATTTCCAGTTCGACATTGGGAGTCCGGATATCCACATCTGTATAGAAATTAATATCAAGCTGGGCATCCCCGACCAATTCGTACCCGTCGTCTTCATCGCACACCAGACAGATTTTCCCGTCAAAATCAATATCCAGATTGAGTTCCCCGACATCGATTTTCAGTTCTTCTTTTACCGTAAATTTGAATATTCCGTAATAATACACTCCTAAAACATTATCCAGCCAATCATCAAGACCCAGTTCTGCTATATCACTTATAAAACCGATGACATTTTTCCAGTGAATAAAAAGGACATCGTCATGCTGGTCCACATCAATATCCAATTCGGTTCCCAGAGGAGCCAGTACATTTTCATTGAGCATCTTGAGCACATACTCCAGAATAAACTCTTCGTTTTCCAGTTGATACAGCCAGCTGTTGACATTATCGACGAGTTGCTGCAGATTCGCCTTTGCCTGTTCAAAAGCACTTTGTACGATTTCTTCAAATTCATCGGTATTTTCGTCAATCGGGAAGGCCCCCAGGTTGATGCAATAGCCTTCATTGGGATCATACGTAATCAATAACAGATAGCTTTGCCCCTTCGGAATGTCGTAATACCCATTCGTCAGTGGTACGTTCGTCGCATTGAGTTTTACATCCGACTGGTCTTTGGAAGTCACCTTGGTCGTTATCTGGTAGTTGACTTTATTTTCTTCCGTCACGACAGGTATTACCGAATAACCCTGTGTCATGCTCTTGTGGGTCGTTGCCAGCTGCAGTTCCAGCAATTCGTCCAGATCGATTTCGCTCATGACAATCCTTTCTTTATCCGTATCACCGGGAAAGCTTGTTTGTGTAGCAAAATATGCCCAGGGGAACCGGTGGGGCTTCATGGAATTTTTCAATCGCTGGATGTTGAAGTAATAATAATAACTGTCCAGGACAATCCCGTTCTGGCCAACTGCGTTGATTTTAACATAATTATTTTCTACGGATAAAAGACCCAGATCGACATAAGAATTAAACCCGTTTCCCGGGGTATTATCAACAAAGATTTTCGAGTTGGTATGGAATTCCACATATGCGACCGGTCCCGCCGTATCGACCTGCATGATATTGAAAAGACTCACATCTTCCAGGTATTCATCATCACCGGGAAACTTGCTGGTTACCCCTGTTATCTGGGCGGTTTGAAAAGTAATCCCGTAACTGTTGTCGCCCTTCCATTCTCCCTTGATCTCATCCCCGGGATCGATGCTGACTAAGAACTCATCACCAAACATCGCTTCAATTGTATCCAGGGTTACCTCGACGGACTTCCCGACCGGAATATCCGAAACCCCGGTTATCTGTGTATCGACAGCACCGGTTTTTGAGACATGATCGAAGCGGACAGGTATTGTTTCGTCAATATCCACATCCCCGGTGTTGTATATCCTGAGTGACACATTGGTAAGAACTGCTTCATGAGCAGGATCATCCACGGGAGTATATGTATAATCAATGCTGCCGGTATGAACAGTGACATTTTTTATGCCAATCTGGAAGCGATTTGTTTTACCGACTATGTATTCATTAAGATAACCGCGGAGATTGAAATGATGAGTGCCGGGTTTGGTTTTGACAGGAATATCAACCCCGGGCGGATCCACGATTAACCGTGGCTCGGCATTATCGATATTCTGACTCAGGGATTGAAAATCGCCTTCAGCCAGATACTTGTAATTGATAGTCGGAAATACTTCGTCGGTGATTATTTTTTCATTCTGTGCCGGGGCAAGTAGTTCCAGTGTAATGACGGAAAAAGATACCTTTTTTTCCACTGTCCTGCCGCTTGAGTCTTTGCAGCTTATTTTAAATTCATGTATCCCGACAGGCAGATTTTCCAGTCTCTCGATTTCCCGGCCATTTAAATAATACTGCACGAAAGATAACGCTTTATTTGCCTTAAAGTGAATCGGAATATCGTTATAAGCATAAATACCGGGTTGGGGCATTATTATTTCCAGCTCCGGTACTACCGTATCGATGTGAAAGGTTATGTTTTGATTGATTTGATTGCCATTTACAGGTTGAATTGCTTTCAGGCTCAATACATATGTTCCATCGGCTTCAAAATCCAGTTTCATTCCTGATGTCAAGGTGCCGCTTTTTCCATTCACTGAATAACTTATTTCTGCATTTGTATCAAAGAGTACGTCAATTTCTCTTGTTGAAAAAATTTGTCCATCAACAGGCTGGATGACATTTATCCAGGGAATGGTCTGTTTAACACTGAAGTCAACTGCTTTAGAAACTGTTACATTGTTTTCATCCTGTCCATATACCACCAGTGTATAATTCCCGTCTTCCAGATTGGTAAGCGCCAGTTCTTCAGAAATAGGGCCATTGTTCAGGGTATGCCAGACTTTTTTCAAGGGCATACTGCTCCAATATTCTATGGAAACAGCATTCGTTTCATATTCTGTTGCCCGGGGGGAGAGGAGGGTGAAATTGAAAGCATCATGATCCAGGTTGAAGGTTATTTTCTTTTCGATTTTCTTTCCCGTTGTATCCCGGGCACTCATACCAAATACCTGCTGTCCCTCTTCGAGGTCTTTCATATCTAAAATAAAACCTCCATTATTGTAGCGCATAGGTGTTTCGGTTGGATTTCCGTTAGCATCAAGACCCTTAATGATGATATCGCTGTTTTCTTCCATAATATTATTGAGACTGTCAGTCCGGGATTGATTGTATAGTATCTGTATATCCTGGACCGGCTCATTGTTCAGGTAAGCAATCACATTCATCAATTCAACATTACCCGAATATTTGAATTTCACTTCATCGCTGTACGTACTTCCTTCTTCAATACCGTAAATGAATAATTCCGGTTCGATCACCGAGACAATCTGGAAAATATGACAGGTGCCGTAATTCCCCAGTAAATCCCCGGCTTGCAGTTCAATGTGGTTGGACCCGTTCTTGAGGATCAATGTTATTTCATCTTTACCGGAAATATCGACAAAGGGATCCGTATTCAGTCTGTATTTTACAGTTCCTGTTCCAATACCCTTATCCTGGATATCCAGTTTCAATAAATAGGTATAATCATTCAACTCACAGGAATAGTTTATTTCCGGGGGACTCCGGTCACAGATTACGATATCCGGGCTTGTATATTCATACTCAAAATCTGCATTATTTCTTACCACCCATTTAAACATAAAGCATTTGCCGTCTTCGAGTATGACATTTTCCGATTGGCTCAGGGTGGATTGTTTCCCGTATTCGATCCATTCCCCAAATACAGGGGATGCATTTTTCAGGTAAGCGGCTTCTTTTTTATACAACTGGATACCCTGGTATCTTCCTTCCGGGAGATTGATGAATACTTCGGTACTGTTATTCCTGGTAAACCCGTTTTCATAATCAATACTCCCGTCTTTGCCGTCCAGGGGATTCGCATAGAGATAATGCCTTATTTCACTGAGCCATGTCTGATTTGTAACAGGATCGACAAGTTTACATTGAATGGCAAGATCGCTATCGGGATTAAGAGTTTCGGTGCATATTGATTTATCCCCGTTTAAAAACAGTATCTCCTGATGCATGGCCTGCTGGTCCTGCCTGGTTAATGAAAGCAGGAATTGTTTATTATCAAGGTTTTGCAGCTTCATATCATGAATAAACGTCAGTCGATCTGCCGAATAATTGTAAAATACCGATTCATACTCCGCTTCATCATTCTCATTATAGTTCTTAAGGACAATTTTCCCATTATGATCGGATACATAGAATGCAATGAAACCTGTGTTATTATAATTATCCAGTACTGCATATTTTATATTACTGGCCGTATATAATGATTTTTCTTCACCCAATACCCCGGTACCAGCATTATATCTTCTTATTAAAAACGAATGGTTTCCTCCACTCTTTTTGATCCAGGAATATACCAGCTCTTCATCCTGCTCAATAATATTCACACCATCTGCCTGGATATAGGTAACAGGAACCGGGAAATTCAGGTTGGTTCTGCTATAGGATGCTTCGCCCAGGTCGATGATATACTCTGTGGAATAATCAGGATTACCTGAATAGAGTATATTGTTATAAATTCTCGAGACGAGTGAAATGTTATTTCCATTTATTAATACAGGCCACGAAACCAAAAAGGCCCCATTATTCAAACCCAGGGTATGATAATTCAGAACCGGGGAATTTTCTATGAGAATAGAACTTCCCAACGGTACACACTCCATATCGAATGAGATTCCCTCCAGGCACCATTCATTGATATCGGTGCTTCCTTTGATCCAGGTCACGACAAAGCCTTTGGAAGGAACAGCCGTAATGTGATATCTGGAAAAGGTCGACCAGTGGACAGCACTGATGATATTATTATATTTCTTGATCTCGAACTCATCATTGATTAATACACCACCGGCATCATATTTTTTGCCCAGTAATGTAGTTTCCGGTCCATTATAGATACTCCAGATGATGACAAATCCATTGTCCGATAAAGCTGAAATCTCCGGGGTCAATGGAAAGGAAGAGGGGTTTGCATTAACAATAACTTTTTCTCCCACAGGAAGACCCTCGAAATCAATTATCTGGAAATAGATATTGTAATACAATGTACCATTTTGTTTGATTTTATCTGTCCAGCAGACAACGTACCCCTTGCCGGGAATCACTGTGGCAGTGGATTGATTGATATAGTCATTTTTTGTGGGGATACTGTATTTTATTGCATTGTCTTTTATCGTTGCCGGCAACCATGTCAATCCGGCATCGAGTGAATAAAAAGCATCTTTATCTGTCTGTGTGAATGAGGTTTCACCGGTATAACTGCATTCTATATCAATAAAACCATAATAATTAATCCCATTAATGACATGGCCTTTGGAAATCCGCGGCATACCTAAATTATAATCTTCTGTTTGTGAGGAAAGCATCATTGACGGGATGCATAGTATCATTAAACCTATGAAAAATGATTTATATAATTTCATTTTTTACCTCCTTTTTTCGTATCAAATGAAGGTTTAAAAATAAGACAATCCACATTTGCCCTTTCATCGTGACCTGGAAATCCTATGAGTGTTATTCTCGCCTGCCCGGGTATATAAACACCGTCGACTACATAGGTGGTCCTGGCGTCCTCACAGAAAGAATGGGAACCTGTTTTCTTATCCGCCCTCCATTTTGCCAGGAATTTTTTATTACAATACAGGAAATACTCCGACTTTCCATTATCTATATCAAAATAATTTATTTGAATTTCATAGAATCCGGGTTCCAGGAGCGGCTGGCATTCCAGGGAACCCATTCCCCTTTTATCAGTTATTACTATTTTCTGATTCGATGCATCCTGAACATCCTGGATAGAATAATTCCTTTTTATCATATCTTCAGCTTCAATCAGAAAGGTTTTATCATCATTCGGGATAGTATAATCCCCGCTTGAATCTATGAATTCAATACAATCGATACGGGCACGTTCCCCGAAATCTCTTCTGCCGGAAATAACCAATTTCTCATTTTTTCTCACCCTTACATTTCTTATTACCCTGGTCACCCTGGTTTCTTCACACGCTAAATGGCTGGGTGTTCTTTCATTTGCACACCATATATCAAGCAGTCTCCAGCCCGAGCTGACAGAAAAGAACGAAAATCCGTCGTTTTCATCATAGTATGTTATATATATATCATACAACCCGGCTTTTTCGTCAAAATCATAGATTGCCGATCCCCAGAAATCATTTCTTACAAGCTGGTTATTGGAGGCACTTTCATTCTCTTCTATTATATATCCGAAAAGCATCAATGCTTCCGCTTCGATAAGAAACGAATAGGGCATCATATAGGTAATCTCATTTTGCCTGTTGCCTGTGCCTCTATAGATCACTTTTACCATATAACTGTCTTTCGGCACCTGTTTGAAATAAACGGTTTCTGCCTCTTCTACTTTTATAACAGGAATTATCTTTTTCCCGATCAGTTCATCCAGGCTGTTGTACAGGCAGACTTGAGTGGAAACAACCGGCTTATTTCCTGTATTTTTCACTTGTATCCGCACGGTCCTGTCAATTCGTTTTGCTTCAATAATTTTCAGCATATAGTGATCTTCCGGGCTGCCCAGGATTTTATCCATGACAAAAACAGGATAAAAATTATTGTTTTGATTCTTTTCATTAATAAGCTGATGCGGATTAATGACTGCATAAAGCTTTTCAATAGCGGGATTAAGTTTTTCTTTAATATCTATTTCCACCCTGGCCGTTTGTGTATCCTGAAAGTTAACCGTCTGGTAGTGGTAAAAATCCTCATTATTCTGAGTACCTGCCTGTTCTATTAAATCCGGATTTGAAACCAGAAAGCACTCGACATCCGTGCAATCGCAGATTGAATATCCCCTGTTTTCCAGGGTAAGTATAATTTTTTCTTCGTAGGCTTCTGCATTACTGATCAAGAAATCGGGGAGCGGTTTAAAGGAATAACTGGATTTATTATTCAAATAATCGTCTTCCATTATTTTTCTATCCGCATTCACCTCTGCAATAATCTTGAATTCACCGGTGATACCGGATAAACCGGGCCAGTTAACGATTAATGGTTCAATACTGGTGGGATTGTAGCGTATCGTTTGAATTTTGTTCAATTCATCCCCCACCTGGCAATATAAGTCTACCGGTACTGGTGGTGCAGCTATATCCTTTGGTGATACTATTGTGACCTTTATATCATTCTCTTCTATTTCCACGGATGTAACAGAATAATCCGGCAGGACCTGCACTGAAAATTTTGTCCGGTTATTGTTAACGGAAACTTCTTGAGTATCACTCACTACCTCGATAAGGTAATCCATCGCAGGCTTTTCCATGTGCATTATTTCGGTAACGATGCGAGTTTCATTCGGACCCAACGGCTGGGCGGGAATTTCCTTTATTTTTTTTCCATTTTGAATAATCGTGATAGAATACTCACCGGAAGAGAGGTACCCTGAATTTTTTATAGTAAAAGACAGGATAAAATCATTACCGATCTTTTTGGACCGTGGTTCTGTTCCTGTGAAATGTACTGTTAAATCGGGCAATAAATTATAATTCGTATAATAAATCCCCTCCTGGTCTGTCTCATTATTCAATTGAATATCCTCATCATTACTGTTTTCAGGTACCATACCAATCAGGGCGAGATGAAATAAAGCATTTTGATCGATAAAATAATCATATTGAGAAAAATCAATATCGAGATGTTGAAAGTGAAAAAGGCTCTGGCAGGAATACCATGTATCCGTATTGTTATTTCTTACTGCAATACGTAATTTTCCCGTATCAATATATGCCAGGAATAGATAATTACCGACATCAAAGAGCTGGGGACTGGAAAATTCGCTGCATCCCAATCCGGTATGAACCGCTTCTGTAAATGTCTGATTGGTATAACGGCTCAGATAGATTGATTTCAATGTATCGGACTCATCAATATTGTTTTTACCGGCAAAGACAATGAAACATTCATCATGTGATTTTCCCAGAACCGGGACAGACATATCCCCGATATTGAATTCGAGAAGCTTCGATGATACCTTTATTCTGGCTTGATTGTCCAGGACAAGGCACGTGACATTCATATCATCTGCTGTCGTTACATCCCCGTCATTATCGGAAGTCCAGAGGATAACATAATCCCCGTTACTGTATTCAACCCGGGCATTCATTATATAGTTGTCTTTGCTGCCGGAGACCTGAAAAGGCAGGCCCCAATAATTATCCCGGTATAGAGACACATACAATTCTGAATCCGCGGTCTTGTAATTCTTATCCATATCTTTATAAAAGAGAATCAAGGCATTTTCTTTTTCCCCGATTGCCAATTGGGGATTTACACTGTTGTTTGTATAGGGAATCTCTTCCGGCTCCATCCATTTTCCATTTATCTGGAATGAATAAAAAAACTTTTTATTATTCAAAATGATATTATAGATGTCATCATCATTCATACCCTCGAGAAAGAAATTATCTATTGCCGTCTGATCCTCGTTCAGGAATTCCGGTAAATTGAATAATTCATCATAGTTGGTAGTATCGCCACTCATAAGCATAAGAGGAATCCCGGATGCTAATTTTTCAGAACAAAGGATACTCTTCTCGTTCCAGTTATGAAAAGGGACAGGTATTGATGATGACCACCTTTTTTTTGACCTGCATACATAATATAGCTCATCAGGTTTTCGAGTATTCTTTATTGTAAACGTTAGATTCAAATCATGGTTTTG
Organism: Spirochaetales bacterium; assembly: GCA_016935735.1. Lineage (GTDB taxonomy): Bacteria > Spirochaetota > Spirochaetia > SZUA-6 > JAFGRV01 > JAFGRV01. The sequence goes on from JAFGQK010000006.1 coordinate 27,621, forward strand.
ATCTTCAAAAAATAACATGTCCTTCAGGTCATTTTCTCTAGAAGGCGGATGTATTAACTCAAATTCAGGCTGATCATAACCAAATGTTCGAATTATACCTGTAAAGAATAGTAAATAAATAAGCACGATTATTTTTCGAACAATACATGTTTTTGCCATTTATTTCTCCTTTTTTACTATTTATTTTTGTTTAACTATAATTAATTCTTTGTGAAACGGGGTTGTCACGTTTAGTGACCCACCTCTTCGATAAGAAAAAATTACATTATCATATTTATCGCTGGATGTCAAGCTGCAAGCATGAATTCTTACGATTTTTTTACTGGGGGTGCTTATTTTGGAACATCATACTGGTAAATAGAGTAATAGAACTTTACACCAGGCTAAGGGATTCATTCCCCATTGCATATCCTGGAGCAAATAAAGCTGATTGACCTCCATTGCAAAGCAACCCCTGGATTAATAACAAAAACAATCAGAGCTTGTTATCAGGAAAAACCTGTGGAGTTTGCCACTTACCACCTTTATGATAAAGGTGCATATGAAAAAGGGCCTTTAAGCGGGCGGATTACCGACAGGGTTATGGAACCCTGGAAACTGCCTCAAAGCGAGTCAGAACAGGAAGCAGTAAAGCGATTGCAGAACCTTATAAGAACATTAAGAGAAAAACGAAAATAGAAAAGGTATTAATCCGGGCTTCTCTTTAATAAACAAGGATAAAATTACCCCTGAATCTATCTGTCACGGGCAAATGCGAAAACGGTTTGTCCTTTATATCCGGGATTCCCGCATCTTTATAATACTGTTCCAGTTCACCATACAATTCCTTTCCGAATACCGTCGTATAAAGCTTCCCGGATTTATATGGCTTCCCCGGGATCTTTTCCAGGGCGTTTTCCAAATTATACACCAGCTTTCTGATAATCATGGCGATTTCCGGTGCTTTTACCAGGGCTTTGTAATCGTCAGGTACCTTTGTGCGGGCATGCATCAGGTAAAGTTCGGTAAAATAGAGAAACTTCAGTGCCCTGAACGCGAGGTCCTTGCCGGCCGGCTGCATATCGTATAAAGCGATATTATTCCGGAGCCCCCTTGTATAGGCATTCAGTTCATCTAAAAGAGTCATAAAATCCTGCTGGCCGCAGCTCCCGGTGAGATAGACCGATTCAATATCCCCTGCCTCATTTGAAGGAATATACTGCATTATCTCACTCCTGTAATAGAAGTATTTCGGCACGGCAATCCCCACACATTCATTGTCAATAAGGAAAGAATAGCCGCGTGTCATGGAGAAATTCCTGGAATTGGCTTTACCGGAAAAATATGATTCCTGCATAAAAGGAGACATTATCCCTGAACCCCCGTGTGTAAGCTCATGGATAACCGTTTCTATCATATCTGCCTGATTATCGCCGGAGCGTAAAAAGACTAAAAGCATCTCCGGTCTGTATACACCGATAGTGGTCATTACCCACAAGCCTTCCCGGTCTTTTTTTTTCAAAATCTCGATGACATTATTGAGGGTTTTCATATCCTTTTCCGTGGATGTTAATTCCTTGAAATTGAATTCGGTATCCGTTTCCGGCTGGGTATAGTATTGTATATAAGGATCACTTCCATCAACCTCTTTTACTGCCTGGATCATCTGCTCTATCCTCTCTTCCGAAACCGTATACCTTTCCGGGTAAGAAGCCTTTCCTGTTTCCACCTGCTTTTTTTTCTTTGCCGGGGGATCGGATGCGTCCACTTTTGTCCCTTCGGGTACATAGAGTTCAATACGGGGGCCGAAATCTTCCGATGATTCATTGCAGTCAAACTGCCTGTCTGTCCCGCTTTCACCTTCGGGAAAAAGCATGAGCCCGTAATTTGAAGTCGGATTTTTAATCCATTCATTCACAAGCTCCGTAACATCCCAGGAAAACCATACCCCTTCACCGGCATCCTTTGCAGCCTGGAGCAGTGTTCCCGTAAGGGTGGTTGTCCCGTATTTTTTCGTTGAATAACGGGGAAGTGTCGCATAGGTAACGTTAAGTTCTTTCCAGTCTGATTCAATTTTCCTTATACTTACAGGGATTTCTTTTGCAGAACCCGAATAGACCATAAATAATTTCAAAAGAGCTTTATTGATTTTTGTCCCCGGGGGAATACTCTCAAAATCAAAACCCTTCAGAAGCACTATTCTTTTATCCTTTCCCCAGAAACCCAGGAAAAGCGCCGGTTCTCCTTCCGCGCCATTGACAATCCAGCCCCGGCCATGCCCGAAATTCAGATTCTTCTGGTGCGATGCGGCATTCACCCATGTATCCTCTGCCGGCACGATACTTACCATCTTGCCTTCCGGTATCTCTTCCGTAAGGGTATCTTCCCCGGTTTCCGTGAGTTCCCTTGCCATGGTGATGACAGGTTCAACCGGCTTTTCCTGCACATTATTCTGCAATGTGACAATTACCTGCGGAATATACTCTTTTTTATCTTTTGCATTGTTTTGAATCGGGAGCCATTTCCCTGCCCAGGATCCGGGGACAAGACCGTTCCAGCAAAGCCATTCCACGGAAGCAATTTCAATACTGCCGAAATCCGCTTTCCTGTTTATCAGGCTTTTACTCGTATTCTTTGGGCTGGTGAACCAGGGAGGATCGACAAGGATACCATATGCTGCACTTTGAGGTTGTTCTATCCATGCTTTTACAATTTCCGTGACATCGATCTCGAAAAAGCCCGGGGCATTCCTGAATGGAAGAACATCGGGTGTATCTTTGCTGTTTGCTTCAACATCGGCCTGGCCAAAGCCGGCTTTCCTGTCATCGCTTTCCACTAATGAAGTGAAAGGAACATCCTGCCCGATTTTACTATAAATATCATTATAGGTGATTTTTTCATCATCCCATTCTTTCAGTATTCGGCGTGCAAAAATACCGATCTCTTTTCTCGATGAACCCCCGTAATTGATAAATATCCGGAGTTTTGCAGATTTGAAAACATTTTTTCTTACATTCAACTCTTTTATAAGCGCCTCGATATTGAATCCGCCGATAATAAGAGCATCCTTGGGTGTGTATTTACTGTCTGCCGTGTTCAATATCATGACCGGATAGGTGACCCTTCCCCCGGCAACCGCACTCCTCATACCGAAACCATAATCCTTCTGTGCTTCGGTTCTTCCACTGTAATTTCTGCCGGGCTGATGCGAACGCAGGGAGGCATCTTTTGTGGCATACATAACAAGTTCCCCGGAAAAAGCGGAATACATTACAAACAAAATGATGATTATTACCCCTATCCTTTTCATAACATTCTCCTTTTAAAAAGAGTGACGTATAAAAAAAGTATAGTAAAATACTTTGAGCGATTCCACTATATCAACGACTTTTTTCGCTTTTATAATATTCAGGTGAGTGATAAAAGTGGCTTTATTGATGTTCCATGGGGCTGTTTAAAAAGCCGGAATAATATCTCTGCTTTTTAAACAGCCCCACAGATAACGGGGATGATGTATGTTATTTTGACTTTAAGAATTCTTATTCTATCCCATACCCTTCCAGGTAGTAAACAAAGTCAGGTACTTCAGGATCATTGCTTTTAATATGAACCGTCGCATTGAACGTGTCTACCCGTACAGGTAAAAAACCAATCTGGTAGGTGATTTCCGTATCGGGTAAAACCGGTGAAACAGCATCACTGACAGGGAAGAATCCTTCACCATCCATGGTGACATATCTTTCTTCCTTGACAAGAACAAGATCGGCAGATCCTATATTCTTCAAATGAAAGATTTTATTTTTTTCATTCCCTATTTTGAATTCCCCGAAGTTCACGACAGTCCCGCTTTGCATGATGGCATTACCATTCCGGATGCTTAATTCGGGCACGGCACTTTCCGTACCGGTACTTATTATGGTGAATTGATAGGGTGACCTGCCTGTATCATTACTTTTTACACTGATAAGAGCCTGATATGTTCCTGAAACCGGAGGTTGGAATGAGATAGAGAAAAGAGAAGTACTTCCCGACAGGATATTCGCTTCTGCATCCTTTATAAACGAGAATCCTTCACCACTCAGCAATACATGTGGATCGTCATAAAGGTTAAGGGTTTCTTCTCCCCTATTCTCTATCGTGAAGTTAATAATCTTTTCTGTCCCGGCAACCGTACTTCCTATGGGAAAAGAGGGGTTGTTGTAAGGAATACTATAAGACCCATTCAAAATAGCGATTTCCGCAGGAAGTGGTTCTACAATAATCCCCTCATCTTCAGAACCAATAAGCCCTATAATAAGATTACATCCGGATAATGATAGAAAAACCACTATTAATAAAACACTTAATTTATTCATGAAAGCCCCCGCTTTGTTAAATAGATCGTTTATTTTGAATACTCTTCAACCACTTGTAGTTTTATATGGTACTCATAAAACATAAATAATATATACTATATTATATCTCCGCTGTTTATAATATAGCCCCTTTTCCTTTTTTCGTCAAGTTTTCTCCGGGGAAGGGTGCGAACGCCATAACAGGTTTTAAAAACCACGGAACACACTGAATACACAGAAATAAAAGACCGAAAATAAAATAATGAAA
>JAFGQK010000074.1 GCA_016935735.1 Spirochaetales bacterium
ATGATACTGGTCTATTTAACCTGGCGGCCAACGTTTATCTATTTTGCTTAAAATCTTGTTATTTTAACAAGATTTTAAGTCAAAATAACATAAAGATGATATTAAAAATATGAAAATTATAATGATAAGTCAAGGAAGTAATTGCCGCTCTTTAACCATATAAAAAATCTTTCCCGGAGCGGGAAAAGGGGGAAAGCACGAATTTCACTGTTTTTTTTCGGAAATGCTTGACTTTCCGAAAAAAATAGATTAGATTATATATGACTATTATTGATATAATAGTCATATAGATCATGAGAATGGAGAATATATGCCAAAGGGTTTTTCCGAAAGGGAAAAGGAAATAATTCGCAAAAGGTTATTCGAAGAAGGAAGCAGGCTTTTTGACCAGTTCGGTATCCAGAAAACAACGGTCGATGATATTGCAGCGGCCGCGGGGATATCCAAAGGTTCGTTTTATTCTTTTTTTCATTCAAAGGAAGAACTTTTTTTTGATATCCTCGAAGATATCGAAAGAACGGTTAAAGGGAAATTCTTCGGGCAGGTGTTTCAAGGGAATACCTCCCACCGAGAGAGTTTCCGGGCTTTTATTAATAATTTTTTTACCATGATGGAATGTACGCCATTATTCAAGCAGATAAATCCCACAAATATGGAATACCTGATGCGAAAATTGCCCGGGGAGAGAATCGAAAACCATATGAAAAAGGATTACTCGGTTTTTGAGGAGTTTTACCATTCATGGTGCAGGAAAGGGATTTTACGCAAACTGGATATAAAAGGATTTACTGGCGTTATGAAGCTGTTATTTTACCTGGTAGTACATCAGCAGGATTATACCCCGGATGAATACAAGGCTACTAAAGATACCTTTATCGACATGCTCTGCAAATACCTGGTTATAGAGAGGAGTAAGAAATGACAGAAAAGGAATCAACCGGAAATGTAATTGAGACTACCGGTTTAACCAAATATTATGGGAAAGTGAAAGCTGTTGATAATATTTCTATAAGCGTGAAAAAAGGAGAAATTTACGGTTTCCTGGGCTTAAACGGTGCCGGGAAAACTACAACAATCCGTATGCTTCTCGGGATGGTGCAGCCGCTTTCAGGCAAAGCATTTGTCGCCGGGAAGCGTATTGTCCCGGGTAAACCCGGCCCCTGGGACAAGGTGGGGTATCTTGTCGAACTCCCTTTTTCTTACCCGGAATTGACCGTGCGGGAAAATCTTACAGCGGTAAGCCGGTTGCGAAGATTAACGAAAAAGAATGCAGTTTCAGAAATCATCAGCCTGCTTAAATTACATGCATATGAGAAGGTAAAAGCAAGGCACCTTTCCCTTGGGAATTCTCAACGCCTTGGCCTGGCAAAGGCGTTGATACATCAACCCGAAATACTGATACTCGATGAACCTGCTAATGGCCTTGACCCTGCCGGGATCGTGGAGATACGTGAACTTCTGAAAGATTATGCGGAGAATCGCGGGGTAACGGTATTTGTCTCCAGCCATAACTTAAGTGAGATATCCAAAACCGCGACAAGGATCGGGATTATTCATTCCGGTTTCCTGGTGCAGGAGATTGATACAGACAAACTGGATTCGTTCCTTGATACGTATCTTCTGATTAAAACCCGTAATAATAGCAGTGCCGCCTCATTCCTTTCCGGTAAAGGTATTATTGCCGGGCATACTGATGATGGTTCACTCCGTGTAACAGATCCCGCTGCCTGCGAAAAGCCGGAACAGATAAACACCCTGCTGGTGAACGCGGGATTCCCGCCGTTTTACCTGAAAGTGCAGAAGGAAGATCTGGAGTCGTATTTTCTAAAGATCATAGGATCGTTAGAATTATAGGGGATGAAAAATGATAAAAGATATCGCTGTTTCCCTGGGAATAGAAATTCTTAAAATCCGTAAATCGATGATATTCCGTATTACTGCTGGTTTTTCTGTTTTTATTTCACTCATTATGGGCATGTTTATGTATTTTATTATGCATCCGGATATCCTTCCGCCCGGGCTTTTAAAAACCAAGGTGAACCTCGCTACTGTAGCCGCAGATTGGCCCTCGTACTTCGATTTTCTTCTTATGTTAATCAGTGCCATTGGAATCATCCTGTTCGGCTTTATCATAAGCTGGATTTTCGGCAGGGAATATGCAGACAAAACAATCAAGGATATTCTCTCCCTGCCAGCATCCAGGACAGCCATTGTCTTGTCCAAATTAATCGCTGCGGCCATCTGGTGCATGCTGTGTTATGTATTGATATTGCTTGTAAGCCTTGGAACTGGCGCACTCATCGACCTTCCTCTCTGGTCCACGAAACTACTCCTGGATTTTATCCGTACTTCGTTTATTATAACATGTCTTTTGTTGTTACTCTGCCCGCCGACTGCATATGTCGCGAGTACCGGCCGTGGTTATCTGGCGCCTATCGGATTTGTGATTATCTGTATGGGATTGGCAAACTTGTTCGGCAATATCGGTCTGGGGGCATATTTCCCCTGGACAATACCAATGCTTTATTCCAATGCCATAGAAGGTCCCGGCAGCGAGTTATCGGTTGTCAGTTATATCATTCTGTCCCTTACCTGCCTGGCCGGTATTACCGGGACAATCGTTCAGTGGAATTATACTGACCAGCATTAAAAAGCAACCATTCAAAGCAGGAAATATCCTGGAATCCCCATCCTATGGGGACATCAGCATCCTGTAATGACAGCGGAGAAGATTCCCGGTTTTCTCTTCACGTAAATGAAGCCCGTTCCCAAGGCACCACTTATACACGGAACAATCAGTGCAACTGCCAGTCTTTGTCCATTTTCTGTTACGCATTACTTGAAATCGATGTTCCCAGACATCATAAAAATCATCTTTATAAATAGTCCCCTGTATATAATCCCCGCGAAGACTCGGACAGGCAGATATGGATCCATCCACCAGTACGGAGCCGATATCAATCCCTGCCCTGCAGAAAAAATAACTGTCCCTTACCTCTGCTTCATACATACCGAGAAAACCCTCGCACCCATAGCTTGCATGGATGATCTTTTTTTCCCGTGTCTGCCTGATAAACTCCATAACATCCCTGAACTGGCCGGGTGAAACATCCAGCAGAGGATTGTCCTTTGCCCTCCCCCTGGGAAAAATCGTGAAGATCCTCCAATGTGAAACACCGCGGTTAACGAGCAATTCCCTGACCATTTCGAGTTCATTAATGTTTTTTTGATTCACACAGGTCACCACATCAAAGATAATACCCTTTTCCTTTGCTGCAATCTCAATCGCATGTAGGGCTTTTTTGTATGAATCACCCCTCCCCCTTAACCAGTTATGGCTCTGTTCAAGACCATCCAGGCTTATTGTCAAAGACTTAAGACCGCTTCGAAGGAGTTGTTCAAACCGTTTTGCAGTAAACACATACCCATTGGTGACCATGCCCCAGGGAAATCCCCTTGCAGAAATAGCCCTGCCGCACTCTTCCAGGTCGTTTCTCATAAGGGGCTCGCCCCCGGTCAATGCGATTGTTGTCAAATGAGGATTTATCCTGTCCTTCAGTGAATCGAGTACAGATAAAAAATCAGAAAGGGGCATATCCTTTATCCCGGGATTGTGTAAACAGTCGCTCCCGCAATGAATACACGCTAAATTGCACCGTAATGTACATTCCCAGAAAAGGTAGGTGAGTTCATGAAGTGAAGTAAGGACTTTCCTGTAATGCTTGAAAAGATTCAGGCTGATTCTTTTCTTTAAAGGAATATTTTTCATTCAGATGGTTCTAATTGCACATCTTCTGTTGTTGAACCATAGCCGTCATCCCAATCGTCACCGGGGGTGTCGTCAATAAAATCACCCTTGCTTATATGGACAATAACATCCCTGTCGGTAAAGGACCCTTTTTCCGCTTCATCCACATCCTCAAATCTCATGGTCACATCCATATCGACAGCACCCATTGTAGTGAACGTCACAGAATAATCCCCGCCTGTACCGGTATAACAGGCTGTTTCACTTAATACATACACATCCAGTGCGGTTACTTTGATTCCGGGTATCGGGATTACTTCGTTGGATGTTACCTTCCCTTTGACAGTAAACTCCGCATAGGGCATCCCATATTCCGGTGCCCCGTAGAGGGGAGGGCAATTCATCCCGGTTAATCCGAGAAAAAAGGCAAAAATGGTACTCCACAGTTTCAATATTCTTTTCCCGGCTTTACCGCAGACCGATTTTATCTTTCTTGCCATAGTATTCTCCCCTTTATTTCCATAAGATTGGCTCATTGTTAACTATACTTCTGTTTTGTCCGGAAATCAAGGTTTGGGCGCAAGGAATTACTTGTTATGATAAGTATCACGGGATGGATTCTTTTTCTTGATAAGAAGTGGACAGTAATACGAATAACAGCATCTGTTTTATATAAAAATAATCCGTCTTCATCTGCGTCTCACAACCGCTGGTTCTCCCGTAGTTTATTCTTTCTTTTTCATCCGGGTAGTTGTCTTATACCAGACATTACGGAAAAAACGAGGGTGGGAATTCGATATCGGGCAAGCTCTATTGACAAAGAAAAATAAGTAACCACAGATTCCTTTATCATTCACGTTTTTAATTATATTGAGATTAAACAGATTTAATCAATCGACTGGAGGTTTCTATTGAAAAATGTTGCTATTTATGCCCGTGTATCTTCAGAACAACAAGCAGAGGCTGGTACAATCAAAAGTCAAATTGAAGCATTAAGAAATCAAATAATTATGGATGGACATATCCTGCAACCCGAAATGAATTTTATTGATGAAGGATTTAGTGGTGCAACACTTGTTCGTCCAGCACTTGAGAAATTACGAGATATTGCATATTCAGGAAATATTGACCTCTTATACATATTATCTCCTGATCGATTATCGAGAAAATATGCATATCAAGTTTTATTAATTGAAGAATTTCAAAAGCATGGTGTAGAGTTGATTTTTTTACAACATGAAAAAGCTAAAACACCAGAAGGTAATTTGTTATTACAAATGCAAGGAATGATAGCAGAATATGAAAGAGCAAAAATACTTGAAAGAAGCCGATGTGGAAAACTTCATGCTGCACGACAAGGATCTATAAATGTTCTCGGTGGGGCACCTTATGGTTATCGTTATATAACTGCAACAGAAAATACAGGAAATGCTCAATATGAAATTGATCTTAGTGAAGCAAAAATAGTAAAATTAATGTTCGAATGGATTGGAAGAGACAGATTAACAATTAGAGCAATAAAAAGGAAATTAGACAGTATGAAAGTACCCACAAAAAAGGAAAAAATATTCTGGGATCGAAGTGTTATATGGGGAATTCTTCAAAATCCGGCCTATATTGGGAAGGCTGCCTTTGGAAAGACAAAATCGGGAAAGCCAATACCTTCTTTGCGTAGAATCCGAGGTGGAAAAGAAATATCAGCTCGAAATTATTCAATATACAAAGTACCAAAAGATGAATGGATTTTTATCCCGGTTCCGCCAATTATTAGTTTGAAATTGTATCAAACAGTCCAGGAGCAGTTAGAAGAAAATAGAAAAAGAAACCGCCAACGGAAACGGGGGGCCAGTCACCTCCTTCAGGGATTGCTTGTATGTAAGGAATGTGGATATGCATATTATGGAAAGCCGGTCAGTAATAAATCATCAAAAGGGAAAAAGCGAAACTATGTGTATTATAGATGTATTGGTTCGGATGCATATAGATTCGGAGGACAACGAGTATGTTCGAATAAACAGGTTCGCTCAGACTTCCTTGAAAAAGCAGTATGGGATGATGTGTATGAGTTTTTGACAGTTCCGGAACGTATAGAAAATGAATTCGGTCTTCGATTATCCGGTAAAACGAAACATTCAAAATGGGATAGTAATGATAGATTACAAAAGGAAATCCGTAAAACCAAACGAGGAATAAATAAGTTAATAGACGCATATACAGACGAATTGCTTGATAAAGAAGAATTCAGCGCTCGCATAAAAAAATTAAAAGATCGACTTGAGAGTTTGACAGCAGAGTTAAAAAACTTTGAAGATGAAGCTGCGTATGAAAAAGATTTGCATATAATAATTGGGAGAATGAAAGAGTTTGCTAAAAAAGTTATAGAAAATATGGACAATGCGGATTGGCATAAGAAGCGTAAAATAATGCGTTCGGTTGTAAAATGTATTGAAATTAATACTAAAGAAGTGCATATTGTGTATAGGGTTAATCCGTCCCCTTTTCAGAATGCCCCTGAAAGGGGGCATTTGCAACATTGTTGGAAGGGTCGTAAGCCCCGTACTTTCGAATATCTATCTCAACTTCGTTGAGTTCCGATTGTAGTTTTAAAAGGTGTATCTGCATTATGTGTTGGACTTATGGTTTGAAAAAGTAATAAAACCGAAATGTGAAGGGCAGGCATACTTATGCCGTTATGCAGATGACTTTGTATGTGCTTTCCAGTACAAACGGGAAGCAGAAACCTTTTATGACGAATTGTGCAAAAGATTAGCGAAGTTCGGACTGGAATTATCAAAAGAAAAGACACGGGTGATAAGTTTCTCCCGGTTCAGGAAGGAAGAGAAAACTTCGTTTGATTTTCTAGGATTCGAGTTCCGCTGGGGAGTCAGCCGGAAGGGTAATGACATTATTAAGAAGAAGACATCAAAAAAAAAATTCAAGTTGAGTATGAGCAGGTTTACGGAATGGATTAAGAAGTACCGAAATAAACGGATAACATGGATATTCAGGAGACTGAACATGAAGTTGAGAGGATACAATAACTATTATGGAGTAATAGGGAACATGAAGCGACTGATGGACTTCTTTAATGGAGCGATGCGAATACTCTTTAAATGGCTTAACAGAAGGAGTCAGAGAAGAAGTTTTGATTTTGTTGGATTCCGGGAGGTATGCAAACACTTTAGGGTGTTAAAACCTCGAATAGTAGAAATACCAGTTTCTGTGTTTGCACATTAGCTTGGTGCGAAGCGAGTATTACTGAGGAGCCCGGTGCGGCAATTCCGCACGCCGGGATCTGTGCGGGCGGCCGGGCGACTGGCCGTCCTACCGTGACTATGAAATTTCTGTTTTGGCTGGAATTTTTTAATAAACAGACCGCCATCCGTGGCGGGCAGATAGATGAATCTACATTTACATTAATATTTAGAAAATGATATTAATAATTAGTCATTATAAATGGAGGGAAAATGAAAAAAAAATTTATTCTTCGTGGTATAATATTACCTTTGATATTATTGATAATAATCATATTGTGCTACTTATTTTTCTTTAGAGAGTATACACCTAAAATAACAGGAACTTCATCTGTGTCATCACTCGAGTATATAACAATTGGAGGAGAGAAACATTTTTTTCTTATACGCAGTGAAGACCAGTCCAAACCAATTTTGCTTTTTGTTCATGGTGGTCCTGGAATGCCTAGTATTCCACTTGAACATGCTTCGCGAGAACTAGAAAATGACTTCATTGTTGTTCACTATGATCAACGTGGATGTGGAAAATCCGATCCATCCAGTATAATACCAGCCACAATTAATGATTTTGATTCAGACCTAGAAGAAACGATTCGTATGCTTCTAACTCGCTTTGATAAGGAAAAACTATACTTAGTCGGTCATTCATGGGGTACCATTCTTGGATTGCGTGCAGCACAGAATGTACCGGAATTACTTTATGCATATGTTGGTGTTGGTCAATACATAAATGGTATTGAACAGGAGCAACACTCATACGACTATGTTGTTAAACAAGCAACACTTCTGAATAATTCTGAATGCTTAGATGACATGTCCAAAATTAAGCCACCATACTTAGATGATGAAGGTACCCTCATTATGGAAGATTTATCACTTGAACGAAAATGGTTGGAAAAAATGGGTGGAGTTTGGTTCAACTATCATGAGTTTGGTAATTCATCAATGATGATGACGATGTTACGATGCACTGAGTACAAACTGATAGATTTTTTGAGTATAGAGAAACGAGCAAAAGCTGCTACAGTCTATACTTGGCCAGAAGAAATGGCTATTGATTTTATGGAACAAATCCCACAAATTAATATTCCCATATATTTCTTCATCGGTCGTTCAGACTACAATACACCATTTGAACTCTCGTATAATTATTATATGAACCTCGATGCTCCAAAAGGAAAGCATTACATCTGGTTTGAAAGATCTGGTCATGTTCCATACCTTGAAGAACCTGTTAAATTCAGGGACGAACTTTTAAAGGTTCTTGCTAAAACTAATCAGGCTGTCGAATATAGGGGCTTAAAAATAGCCTATTTCTCACCTAAAGTTCCATATACTGTACAAACGGTTGTTATCCAATAGTATTTAGTTCTTTAGCAATGCCTCTGCTGCCCTTTCTATAATGTACCTGAATTACCAGGATATTGATGCAGTATATGCAGATAAATGTCTGTCTTATGCAAAAGCCCTCTATACCTTTGGGAGGGAACATGAAGGACTCGGGACCGGGGATGGTTTTTATAATTCCCGGGATTTTGAGGATGATCTTTCCTGGGCAGCAGTCTGGCTTTATGTATGCACCGGGGATGAGGAATATATCCGGCATATTGATTCTTATGATTCCAATGGGCTTTATACCGGATACATGAAAAAGATTATTTCCACCACATCAAATACCTGGCAGAATATCTGGGTACATTGCTGGGACGCTACCTGGGGAGGTACTTTCACCAAATTGGCCTGTCTCTTTCCTGACAGGGATGATTTTGATTATTTTGGCCGCTGGAATCTTGAATTCTGGACGGGTGGGGCTGTTCAACATGAGGATTCTTCTGACAGGAACTACCTGGATCCCACACCTGCCGGATACGCCATGATTAATACATGGGGTTCTGCACGGTATAACACCGCAGCCCAACTCTGCTGCCTGGTGTATTATAAATACCATCCGGGAGCAGAGGGGCTTGCGGAATGGGCAAGGGGTCAGATGGAATATATCCTCGGTGATAATCCCATGGGATATTCTTATGAAGTTGGGTATCCGTCGCCCGAAGAATCGGCAAAACACCCTCACCACCGGGCAGCACATGGATCCAAAACCAATAATATGAACGATCCCCCGGAACATGAGCACGTACTCTGGGGAGCGCTTGTCGGCGGCCCGGACGGGGATGATAATCATGTGGATGATACAACAGATTTTGTGTACAACGAGGTGGGAGTGGATTATAATGCCGCATTTGCCGGTGCGCTTGCAGGCCATTACCTGTTATGGGACCAGGGCAGCCAGCCGCTTGCTGATTTTCCTCCTGCAGAACCGGTAAAGGACGAATTTTTTGCCGAGGCAAAGCTTGAACAGGATACCAAACAGCGGACACAGATCACCATAAGAATCCATAATGAAACCACCTGCCCGCCCAGGTATGAAGATGGGATAAGTTGCAGGTATTTTTTTAATATAAGTGAACTGTACAATCATGGACAGGATATCAGTGATGTAAGCCACCAGATTATGTATGATGAGCTTTCTGTTGCGGGTGGGGGGCTCATGACCAGGAGAACAGGCCCCGTGGAATATGACCAGGATGCTGGAATCTATTACATGGAATATGCATGGGAATACGATGAATTTTATGCAGATCTTGAACTTCACTTTGCCCTGGTCGCTGCCCAGGATGCCAATTACCAGGAAAACTGGGATTCTTCAAATGATTTCAGCAGGGAAGGTGTTACTGAATCGTATGCAATAAACACCCATATCCCGGTATATCTGGACGGCGTCCTGGTCTACGGATCCGAACCTGGCGGAGAACCAACAGAAACACCAACCCCGACACCAGTACAGGGAACACCAACCCCGACGCCAGTGGAGGGATATGTCCCTGGTGATGTGAATGAGGATAATGCGATCGATATTATAGATGCACTCCTGGTTGCCCAGTACTATGTAGGGATTATTTCGCAACTCCCCTCTGCATAACGTGTGTTAGATTTATTTAACAACCCCTTTGTTACTGATAAAAAGGAGGGTATTGCAAAAAGGACAGACAAATTCACCTAATTTCTTGACAAACACATTCTTTTTACACTTCCGGCAGATAATTTTAAGGGAATCCTTTAACTTTTTATCAATTTCCTTTACAAAATGACCTAATCCAAGGGAATCTACCATTTGTTTGGTATGAATGTTCAGGTTTATAAAAAAGATATTGATATCAATCTGTTTCGCTTTATTAATTATTTGCAGGAGTGATGCAATAAAGGATGATGCAACATAATTTACTTTATCAAAATCAAAGAATAATGTATCAATCCCGGCTTCATTATCAAACAGGTTCAGGACAGCCATCCTGAAAAACTTTGTATAAAAGGTTTCCATATCCCCGCTAAAGTTAATAGATACCTGTGTGTTATCCTCATTTATATATTGACATGTTATTTTCGTATCAAAGTTCAGGGAATTAAATTTATTAAAATAAGGCATATTCATTGAAAAAACCTCTCCGGATATCCAGGCTTCCCGGAAAACCGTTTCACCAGCGAATTAGATAAATAAGTATAGCTGATTTCCGATTTACATTGATTAATCAGCTTCTATCAATTATATTGTTTTATTCTTTTTTTCCAATACTAAAATTATTACTATTTGTTTTTTTTTGACTCTGGCTCCTTTTTTATTTATAATATTAATGAAAATGGGTACATTCATTCTGGATAAAATAAAGGTCATAACATTCAAGCTGAATCCCGATGACTATAATGTTCTTATCCGTGTTACAAATCCAAAGGATACTTTTCCCCCCTTGAAATATGAATACATTTATAAAGATATTTTAAGTCTAAAATTTTATGATCTGGATGATGAAACCAGTGACTTATATCTTTTTAATCAGAACCATCTGGAAAAACTTCTTGATTTCTTTTATAAACATAAAAACTGTACCAATATGGTTATCCATTGTGATGAAGGAAGAAGCAGAAGTGCCGGGATTGCAGCAGGCTGGTTCCTTTTCAATGATGTGAAATCAAGTATCTATAAGCTTTATCATGACGATATCCATTTCCCCAATAGAAGAGTAGTTGAATTCTTTTTCAGACACTATAATGAACCGATGAAGAGAATTAATAAATGGGAACAGGATCTCTATAGTTAAGAACTGGAAGGGTAACCCGGCTGGCGGATGTAAATTCAAGAAATAAAAGACCACCGGGTAAGAAACATCGGCTTTTTGTTTCTGCCCGGTGGTTTCATTTTTTACCTGAATGATAATTCAGCAGAATCCATTGATAAGACCAACATAGTATTGGGCTATTAAAAGCGCATCGATAATATCAACAGTACCATCACAGTTGGTATCGGCCCTGGATATATCAAAATTCGATGGATTTAACCCTACATAGTATTGAGCAATAAGAAGAGCATCGACAATATCAATTGAACCGCTGTTATTCACATCACCAAGATTCGAGGGACCTGGTGTCGTGGTGGGGGTAGGATCCGGTGTCGATGAACCCTGGTTGATTGCAACAGAAAAGGTATCGACAGCAAGACCTGTCCCGCCATTCCAGATTTCAAAACCTGCTTCTACATCCATCATGTACCAGCTGCTTTGTACATACCCGCGGGAAATAGCGTCATCAATAAAGGGTTTATAATCCAGATTAACAGATGTAGTGGGGGAAGTAATTTTGTAGGTGATGAAATTCCAGTCTATCTGGCTGAACCATACATCCCAGGTATACCCGCCGATATTGGCAGTACCTATCCTTGAACCACCCGGCTGGATGCTTCCTGTGTGGTTTATCCAGATCATCAATTCCGCACCGTCCGGGGCGCCGGGGATGTTATCTCTCTTGAACCATGCCTCGGTGGTGACATTCCATGCACCGCTGCTCCCCAGGGTAACATTCCAGTCAATTGTCGCTGTCTGTATCTGGTTTACCTGGATAGGCATTCCGCTGTTTATTGTACAATCTTCCCAGTGGCAGCCTTTGAAAAGGGATGGGTATGCTGCCGGTGACCCGCTTGTCGATGCATTATGCTCTGCCCTGGTAACGGTAAAGCTGACACCATTTACATCAATACACTGGGCTGTTGTCGCTCCCCAGATATTGTTCTGTGCGGTGTATTCCCCGTCGCTAATTATCAACATGTCCCATCTTCCGCATATTTCTTCTGCATATGCAAAAAAACCGGTTAATAGAATGAAGATGATGAATATAGAGGGAAATAGTCTGGTCTTCATTTTTTTTACTCCTTTTATTTTTATTTAATAAAATGTAGACAATTTTTTATGTCTATTAATTTTATTTATACTTTTACAGATTGAATTATATCATAAAGAATTACCCCTGTCAATCGTTTTTGGGTGCGATTTCCAATCAGGTTTTTTTAACAAAAAACCGCACCTGTTCACCTCTCGGTTAACCACTCATCCTCACTAATCGACACTAATAAATTTAGGAATTATAATATAAATCGTTTCCATTCAAGTTCTATAGGACAACCATAATTTATCAAATAACCTACTCTTTTTTCAGAACCCTTAAGATAATTCAATAATTGTGCTATTTCATTGTCACCCA
>JAFGQK010000075.1 GCA_016935735.1 Spirochaetales bacterium
AACTATTATTGGATTTTTACAATTGGCCAGGGTATAAAAGAATATTGATTATTAAAATACAAAAAAAAATAGCTATTTGCAATACTTTTTTATTTTTTTGATTTTTTTATACACATATATAACTGATTATTGTTTTTTCAAAAAGAATGAAAATTTACATGTTCCGTAATCCGGATGTTATTTACCGTTTTCGATGTCTTCATAGCAGACAATGGTATCTTTTCCATGCGCCTTTGCGTGGAGAAGTGCTTCATCTGCCCTTTTCAGTATTGCTTCGCAGGTTTTATCCCCTGCCCGGTATTCGGAAATACCTGTGCTGATGGTAACGGAAAAGGGGCCTTTTTCAGTGTCAAACTCAAGGGCTTTTACTGTCCGTCTGAACCTTTCTGCGGGTATTTTTGCCAATTCTGCATTTGTTTCCGGCAGTATAATAACAAATTCCTCTCCACCATATCGTCCGATGATGTCATCTTCCCGGAAAAGTGAGTGTGAATTAAAAAGTCTTCCAAGTGCTTTTAACACCTTATCCCCGACAAGGTGTCCGTAGGTATCATTCACACGTTTAAAGTTATCGATATCGATCATAACACAGGAAAATCGTCCATAGAATTTCTTGAATACCCCGATCCCTGAATCCAGCTGGGGAGCCTCGGCAAGTCTTCTGTGTGCCCTTTCCGTTCGTTTTTTCTCCAGTTCCATGGCTTCGAAAAAAGCCCTTCTGTTCAACACTTTTGTAAGAACATCAATCTTGCTTAATGCCTCGAGGTTTTTATAAAGGGATTCGATCTTTTTCTTCTGCCTGGAAATAATCACCGACTCGACAATATTTTCAAAGGAATTCACAATATAATAGTGAACACTCTTCCTGTTTACAATGCATTTAAAAAGCAACTCAAAGAAATAGGAGTTTATTTTAAGGGTTTTTGATTCTTTTTCTTCGTTCGATAAAAAATAATAAAAATCATCATCATAATAATCAAGACTGATATTGTCTTTTTTATTATGGTTTCTCACCAGAAAGAGGAAATGCGGATAATCAATATCCATTCTCGTAAGGAATTCCTTTTTCTTTGTTTTTGTTACAGAATCAGTATAAAATTCCTTCTCGATAATAATAAGATCATTTATAAAAACAAACTTATCCTGTTCCCGTATTTCATGGTTCCTTGAATCCTTTTGAAAATTCTCAAATGAACCAGAATAATACTTAAAATCCACTGCATTTTGTTCAACAGATTGAATGATGTCTTCCAGGTTATTGGTAACAAGATAAATATTATTGATATAGGCATTTTCCATTTTCATATCCTATATATTTTTATAAATTCCACCCGGTTCACCTTTTAATTGTATTCCAAATTGGTATAAATAGTCAAGTGAACATGTAAAATGGGATAAAAAAGAAAGAATTTGACAAAAATTATCAATCATATATAATGAAGAAAATAGATTAAATGAGGATGGGAGGGGATAATGGAGATAATTAATAACGAATTTTCTATGAAAAGAAATGACGATGTTAAAAAAATAGAAAAAACCGGCCAGAAAAAGAGTTCATTAACGCCGGATATATCATCAGGTTCATTTATTAAAGATACGAATAACAACTATAATGAAGTAACATCCAGGGTCCAGAGATCTCTTACAAAAGAACAGATCGTCCTGGCAGGTCTGGAAACTATCTATTCTTTTCTGGAATCCGGAATGACAAAAGATGAAAGCATCTCTTTACTGAATGAAATCGTTTTTAAAACACAGTTTGATAATGAAAAGGTGTTAAGTGAATACGAACAGTTACTGGAAACTGCCCTGAAAAAGGGAGATTCTGCATCCATAGATAAGCTCATAAAGGAAACACAGGATACGATTCAGACCCTTATCCAGGAACTCGAGATGAATGAAATGAAGAAACAGAACCTCCGTTCCTTAAAGAGCATTTCCCGGGAAGATAATGCAGAGGAATTGATGCAAAAGGTGATAAAATCACTCAAGGAGGAAGGACTTCCGGTTATGAATATTCCCAGGGAGCGTGTTGCGGATTTACTGGGGGAGTGAAGCGGGGACTCTGTCATTCACCAGATCGATTTTGAGTTCATCGAAAGTAATTCTGATAAAATCACGGGTATCCATTAGTGTTTCCGTATAATAGTCATGCTCTTTAAGTTTTTCGATCAATTCATGGGCATAATCACGAAAGAGATCCGTATCATTACAGAAAAAATCGAGATCGTCCAAATAACGTTTGTGCAGGTAAAAGCGGTGCAAACAGGTTCCCCCTGTCAAGTAAAACCCGGTATTCAGTTTTGAAAGCAATGTAAGGATTGTATCCTGCTTCGCATAGAGTTTCTGATATTTTACCGGATAATTCATGATCTCTATCCTTCTTCGGGTTCCCGGAAAGAGGGCGGTAAGTCAAACAGGCGTTACGGATTCTCTGGTGCTAATAAAAAATTATGTACATAATACTCCCACTGCGAGAGTTATCACCACAGCCATGACCGGCGGGATAAGCACCAGAATAGTCGATCTTATAGGAAGGGGCTTGATCTGACCTGTCTCGTCAAAATCGGGTGAACCGGGAAGGTTATCGAGCATAATTGCGTATGCCGGGTTGGACGGGTCATAGAGGAGCCGTTCACAGGCATCATCTTCCAGCAATCCGGTTTCGTGGATTTTACTTACCACATCAAAATGCCTGCCGTCTTCTGTCATAAATTCAAAGGTCAGTTTATATACCCTCTGTTTGTTAATAGAGGTATTAGTCGGTTTTTTCGATTTCAGTGTTCCCTGGGTTACCATTCCTTTTGTTAACAGATATTTTGCTTTCATTCCTTTAAGCAGTCCTGAAATGATAAATCCAGGACCAATTAATGGGAAAATGGGTATAAATAAAAGAACCCAGGGGGAAATTCTGCCGTGCGTGTTCCTTTTATCCGGGATAACTCGGGATTTTTAACCAGGTATTCAACAGCTACTTCCTGTTCAATTTCGTAAATATGGCCGGAAGTATATGAAACGTCTTTATAAGTTTTTTCCTGACGGTCAAGATGAAACGTATACGTATTTGCATAAACCGGTATTCCATTTTCAGTTGAGTTGGTCTGCCTGATCTCTGTAATGATCCCGGATACGGTTTCGACTTTGTTCAAGGCAAATAATACCTGACTTATGTCGGTGTGAACGCCAAAAATGGTCACAAAAATCATGCCAAAACCGAAAAATAGCCAGCCGAATTGATTATTAAATCCTCCCCAAAAAAGTTGTATAAGTAACGAGAATGGCAGATTCCGGGGGGGGTGGTGATGGAGTATTATAACGGTTCATGTGTTTCTCCTTTATCATTCGATTTTCAAGATAAAATATTTTTATAGAGGTGTCAAATTGTTCATGATAAAAGATGGCAAGTTTAATATCGGATTTTTTTACCACGGAACTCATGGAACATACGGAAAATATCTGCGAAATTTTCAAAAATATATGAAAATAAAAGAGCGGAAATAAGGTAATAAGCATAAATCTTAAGTTTAGACCTCGTGCAACGGTAAAGAAAGCCAACAAAAAGGGTGAAGGATGAAGGATGAAGTATGAAGGGTGAAGGGTGAATACGGAAAAAAAATGAAAAAAACTCGTTTTTTATGCATGCAGGGAGACACTTTAGGGCGTTATATATTGCAGGAATATCATTCTATAAGGAGGATGAAATGGGCCTGCCGAAATTGCATGAATTTCATTTTGTTATCGGTCAGAGTATGAAAATACGTCTTGAGGAACTGGATGTTTGGGGTAAAGCAGATAACATTTCAGGAATCGTTGTAAGGATTCTCCTGCTGCTTGTACCAGTCATAAAACGGGAACATGACTGGGGGGAGCAGCGGTATAGCCGATACAGGTATGTATCTCCCGACCCGAATGAAAAGCGGGTGCATACGCATGCATACCTGCCCGAGAATCTGTACCGGAAGTTGAAGTTGCTTCACCATGATTTGAATTTTTTTAGTTTGGGGCAGATTATACGGTTTTTTATTGGGGTGTTTTTTAAGCTGGTAGATGAGTATAAAGAGGACATCTTGAAGGAATTGGAAAGGATGTATAAAGAATGGAAAAAAGAAGCCAGGGATAGCCGCCTAACACTACACAAGTATATGCGACAATTAATGATAGTTGTACAACATTTACGCCCGGGAAAAAGGATAATCACTGTTTACGACCATCGTTTTATGCCATTCTGGCGGTTAAGGCTTTAAAAACGTCAAAAACCACACAAATTCTAAAAAACCGAACAACATTCTATCTCTTTATCACGCTCAGACCCTCGTGCAACGATAAAGAAATCTGTGAAATCCTGTATATCTTGAGTCAAGAAAAAGTTATTATCTAAATGCTTCCGGGTTTTAAAAACTATATGTGGTAATGGTAGATGTTTACGTTTTATTTCCATTGCACGAGGTCTGAAATTCCAATCATTTTCCAAATTTACAAATTGAACGAATAATTTTATAATTCTACTTCTGTGTGTTTTAGTGTATTCAGTGGTTCTTTATCTTTCTGTCAGGGGTTCTGCCCGATATCGAATTCCCACCCATGATAAAAGATGGCAGGCAATTCCTGATTATTGACTTTTACTTAAATAGCAGCTTAACATATCAATAAATTCATCTATCAAAAGGTTTCTGTCATATTCCGGTTTGCCGTAAATAATAAAATGAATGAAATCCTCGACAGTTCTATTGATAAGTACCGACGATATCCTGGTATTTTTAACCCGGATACTGTCTTTCATTTTATTTAAGGTTTCTTCTGTTTTTTTAGTGGCATATTGAATTGATTTTTCCATATTGGTTTTTATTTTCGGATCCGTGTTAATAAGAAAAGTAATTTCATTATGAAAATCAGGTAGTACCTGATGTGCCTTTATTGCATTATTCACAATCTGTTTTAACATACTTCTAATATCCAGGTTCTCATAATTAATAGTGTCCTGAAAATTAATGATATTACTTGCGATGAGTGTATTATAGTAGTCAACTGATGCATAAAGAACGTCCTTTTTATTTTTAAAATAGGCATAAAAACTCCCGACGGGGACTCCTGCCCCGGATGCAATCTCTTTCGTATTTGTTTTATAAAACCCTTTTTGGGCAAACATCCGGATTGCAGATTCCAGTATTCTTTGTTTCGTATTAATTCCTTTTTGACGCTTTGGAATTCTCACCTTCATATTTCTATTTACAAAATATCGATTAATTAAAATTTTGTCAATATTTATGAACTTTTATTCACATTTTCCTTGACAAAAACAACCATTGTGTCTATATTATAAATATGAACTTTCATTCATATTTCAAGCAAAATAAGGAGAAGAATGATGAGTGCTAAAATCAATATTGAACAAGATATGAGACTTGGAAAATTCGAATTTTTTGCCATGAATAATCCAATAAAGCGATTCATTCAAAAATATATCGAGTTCACTATATTCAAAAAAATGTTGACAAAAAATAATATCAACCTGGTACATAAAACGATAATGGACGGCGGTTGCGGGTCAGGATTCAGCACAAAGCTTATCCAGAAAGAATTTAATCCGGAAAGAATCATTGCCTTCGATTATATGCCGGAGCAGATTCAACTCGCAGGAAAACAACATATCGGGGTGGATTTTTTTATTGGCGATTTAACGGATATCAAACTGAAAGACAATCTTTGCGATGCTGTTTTTATCTTTGGTGTTATACATCATATCCCGGGCTGGCAAAAGGCGTTAACAGAAGTAAACAGGGTTTTAAAGCCGGGGGGATGTTTATTATTGGAAGAACCGCTTTTCCGGTTCAGCTGGCAGGAATTGGAATCGGGATTGGAAAAAACACAATTCCGGATTCAGGATCAGAAGCATTTCTGCTTTAGTTATTTTCACAGCTATTTGTGTATTAAAAGATAAACTATTTTATTCAAATTCAGGAGGTATGTATGCAGAATCGAAAAAAAATATTCAGCTATTCCGAACATGAAGGGCGAAAGGATCTTGCGGGGGAAGCATCATATGGCGATACGGTACAGGCCATTTGTTTTCTGTTATTCCTCATAATATGGATACTTGATTCATTTGTATTTAAAATAAGTACTTTTTTAATCCCGTATATTGCTTCATACATAAGGATTCCTCTGTCGATCGTTTTTTTTATAACAGGGGGAGTGCTGGCATATAAAGGTTTGCATATAGTATTTGGGGAAGTAAGAGAAACACCGGTAATAATAGATAAAAATGTGTTCGGTATTATAAGACATCCTATATATTTAGCTGCACAATTGTTATACATAGGGATGAGTATAACAACCCTTTCAATTATTTCATTTATTGCCTGGATTCCTATCTTCATCTTCTATAATCATATAGCATCGGTCGAAGAACAAAAATGTATAGAAAAATACGGGAATAACTATGTGCAGTATATGAAAAGAGTCGGGAAGTGGATACCTAAAATTGCTAAATAAATGAACGGTTCTTCGGGAGGGTACTACTCCAGGCGAAAATCGCAGGTATTATTCCAGGATTTTCGGCCTGGTAGTACTGGCGTTGGCCGGATCACATTGTGATCTTTTGATTAATTACCGATCATCTACATCGGCGGTGTCCAGGGACAAGGGACTCTTGTGGGTCATTGTGGCGGTTATTCCGGTTCTTGCCTTGATAATCTCGATTGTGGCGGTAAAAGGATTTCCGCTCTTTCAATCCATCCGGAAAAAAATAGACAGGATTAATCTTGTTCTTCGTAAAAGCCTTACAGGGATTCGTTTTATCCGGGTATTCAACCGTGAAAATGATGAGAAAAAGCAATTTGAAGAAGCGAACAAAGGTCAGGATAAAAAATCCTTAGCAAAGCATGGATTTTCCCTATTACATGTTTTTCTGTTATATGAAATTTTCAAATCCCCTGGCCTGCTAAAAAAAGTATGTAAAGAAAAGTACTATCTGTTACCGGGGATTTACCTTTACTACAAACGGTCCCTGGATTAAATTACCGTTTGTACTGTACTCAAATTCCTGTTCCTGGAACCCTTTGTACAGGACGGTAAATTTGTATTTCTTATCCGGCTGTGCATAAACCATTATTTTCCCCAGGTTATCTGCACTGTAAAGCTCGGCAAAAAACTCGCCGCTTTTTATGATATCGATATAACCGGTATAATCGATATAAGTGTTGCGGAATTGATCTTCATTAAGGGGACGGACATTCTTTACAAAGTTAAGCAGTTCTTTCGGATCCAGTCCGAACATCTGGATATATTGTATACCTAAGAGAATTTGCGTTATTGATGCATCATCCGTAATGCCATATTGATAATATAAAATCCTTGACCAATCCCAGATAATATACTGTAAATTAAACATAATAAACTCTTCTGCTTTCTTTGCATCAATATCATCCTTGTAAAAAAAGATAACGGAATATTCCAGTTTGCGATTCTGGTTTGCAGCAGAGACAAGTTCCATACCCAGGTAGACCTGGTTTTTATAGGGATCCTTTTCGGAAGGATCCTGCTTTACCCAGTCTGTTTCAATTTCGGGCAAATTCTTGATGGCCGGGCTTTTCTGCTCCCCGATCATGAGCTTGCAGTACGCAATGGGATTGATAAAAAAGGTAACGGGTTGTGCTTTGGAAGTCGTATTGCCCCTGTCCTGTGTGGACCATGTATTTATTCCTACCAGTTTATCTTTATAATAAAAGCCCCCGCCGCTGTTCCCGCCGGCTATTCTACAGCTATGATTCAGGACCGATTCATTGCTGCTCTCATAACCCATGAAATCCCCTCTTGTTATGCTCTGCATTTCCTGTGGACCAATCCCGGGGAAACCGATACTCGCAACACCCGGTTCATTGATCCTGTCTATGATAAACGGGTTGCCTATAGCGGAACAAACGAATTTTTCATCCGGTGAGATAGCACCTTTTTCACTGGGCAATTCATTACCGATTTTCTCTGCATACTTTATAATCTTGCAGATCGCCATATCATAGCCCCAGTACTTCCCCGGGCTTATATAATTATTGGTGACCACTGTTTCTGCCAGGTATCTTAAGGAAAAAGCCCTCCCTGTTTTCGCCTCTTCCGGGGTGGTAGTGCTTATCCAGACAAAACCGGGATGCGCCGGAATAAATACCTGCTTTACCCGGTTTCCGCTCCCGTCTACCAGAAATTGGCCGTATTGGTCTTTGTCATAAACAGTTATGGAATCATCTGAAACATGCCAGTTGGTGAAGATCCATCCATCTGCACTCACAAGAACACCGGAGCCGATATTGGTAAAATAGTTAACTTTATTCACCACGGTTCCCCCGCCGAAATTAGGAATACCGAAATTCACTGTTACTTCATGGCCGTCGGGCATATTTTTTACCACATACACATTAAATATCTTCCCGATTGCCACGACCGAAGCAACTGTTTCTGCAGATACCCAGTTGGAGTTCTGCTGTTGTGTAAAAACCGGGGTAGTAAAGGCAATGATTATGAACATAATGAAACCGGAAATTAAAAATCTTTTACTCTTCATCTTACACCTCCCATTTCAAGCTTTGTACAATTTTAGTTACTAATGCAAAAGGATCTTCATGGTAATCAAAAGGACTGATAAAACTTACGATAATCTTTTTTCCTTCTTTAATAAGGTTATATTCAAAAATATTGGCAGAAAAAATCTCTCCCTGTCTGCTTTTCCCTAATAGCCCTGTTTGGGGGTTTGTATTCACCGGCTCCCTTTTTATATCCAGGCTGAAGTTGTAACCGGCAATCATTTTGTCTTTCTCAAAATCCGCACCTACAAGAATGACTGTCTCGTCCTGGATAAAAGCAATCTTTATCATTACCGGATACACATCTCCTGGAATCTGCCTGGAAAAGGAGATACTGTCGTTGTTTTCCGAATCGAGTTTATAGGCTGCCGGAATATGGAAGGAAATCTTATTGTCATATGAAACAAATGTTTTATCCCTTTCAATAAAGACCCGGATTCCCATTCCAAGGACAAGTATAACGATTAATGTAATAAGCGATACCTTGTCAATTGAAAATGGCAGGGCCTTTACTTCTTTGGCCTCATGTTTGGCAATCGACCTCTGGATTAAAATATATGCAACTGCAAAGATAACAATAGAAAAGACAAGGGTAAGAATGATGGCAGTAAAATCCGAGCTTGTTTGAATATTGATTTTAAAGGTGTTATCAAAAAAGGCATAAAGGGAAAAAACTACAAAAAGAATGATAAGGGAAATACCAAAATAAAGCTCTTTTTTTTCTTCCTTGAATCGCGCAACACCAAAGTAGTATCCGATTAAGGTGCAGCAGGAAGAAAAAAGAAGCAATTTCAGGATAAGAGTAAAGAGTAAATAATATAGTGATACGCTTTGAGCGGTAAAGACTTCGGACATAGTCATGGTGAAAGCGTATCCAATACCAATCACAGCGCTATAGATCATACCATCCACCGGTTCATTAAAATATTTGCTGGGATAGATTACATAACGCAGGATAAAAAAGATCGAAAGGGCAGGAAGTAAACCCCTGGCAAAAAGAGTGAAAAGAAAAGGGATGGCAGTTTCGTTTATATTCCAGGCCTCGACATCAAAGAGTACTTTTCCGATAAAATCATGGAATATGAGTTTACAGACAATTCCTGCAATGAACGCAGCAACAATCATAAAAACCGGCTCGGGGTCTTTCCTGTCTATGACATAATAGAATAACACCCACAGGACGGTGGGAACTAAAGCGATAACAAGAATAACCAATGTGCCCCATATGCTGTGAATACCAATGGCTACATCTTTTAGAAGAAAATAAGAGATAGCGTATAAAATTCCCAGGAATATGATATTTAACACACCGGTATTCAAAAAATTAACTTTTGATTTCGCCATATTGCCTCCAATGGTAAAGCTTTATTACAATTCTAATTCCATGGAAATTGAATATCAATAAAAAAATCATAAAATCATGAGGAGAAATCACATCTTCCTGTTCCTGGCTTTTAAAACCGCCCGGCACTCCAGAAAACGGATAACAGGTATGGCACCGATGACAATCAACAGTAAGCTATTCGATACATATTCCGCAATCGTGAGATTCGTCCCCTGGTAGAATTCCGGTTGTATTTTATAGTGAATTATCCCGCCAATCAGGATAAGTGCAGGGATATCGATAAGAAAAATATGTGCCAGAAGATAAGGGAATGCCTTTTGCTGCTGTTTTATTGCATAAAGCCCGGAGCCATGGGAAAGAAAGAGTGAAAGAAAGAAGGGGCAATTGCATTGCATTGCTTCTGTAGATGATGAGTCTGTATTCTTATCCGAATAAATAAAAAAGGTGCAGCCAATTAAAAAAATAAGAAAGAAAACGCTTCTTTTCATCATTATCCTCCAATCGGACTAATAAAACAACACCCGTATGTTTCTGTATTTTAAAAAAAGATTTTTCACACTCTCGTATGTTTCGAATAATTGTCCGAAAAAATTGACCGTGGTTTGTTTATCCCCGACAATATTGATAATAGCCCTTGCCAAAGACTGGACTTTCGTAAAATATTTCATGGGTTGCAGACCTACATCTGTCTTGAGAGTGATATTATAGACATTTGTGGCTTCTGTTCTTGAATATATGCCGTAAATAAAAAAATTATAAGCAGATGTGGCGATTTCGTTTCCCACCTCTTCCTGTGATACCCCTGTTAGGCATTTTTTTACCACCATATTTGCAAGCATGTCATATTTCTGCGGGGTGTTCAGGTATTTGTTCAAAATATATTCTGCTACATATTGAATGGCACGATTGGTCCTGTATTTTGTAACAAAAGATTTTCTTAAGTTTTTAAGCACAGACTCCTGGCCTCCCCTGTATTTCGGGAACATAAGGATAATAAGTTGATTTAATAACCGGCAATCCCTGGGCTTATTATCCCGGAGGAAGTTAATAAAGAGGTTTTTTATAAGTGTCGAAAGAATATCAATAGTAATATCCGATGCAAGTTTAAAATTATCTGTGTGATCTTTAATTAATCCTTTGTAGCTTTTTAATCGCAGGTAATATGGTTCGAGAAATGAAGGAGAGGTCATTTCTGCACTTTTAAGCAATCCGATAGCGGTGATTTTTGTTTTATATTTGTGTTCGATCATCTGTATCGGTGCATAATAAATGATAAAGAGGTCTGCCATCTGTTCAAGATCTTTATATTCAGTTTTATTTACCAATAATACTACAACACTCCTTCTATTGTGTTTTGCCAGTATAGTGAGTATATCTTTCTTTTATCTAGCATAACCAACACCCCTTAAAAATTCAAGTTTTATCAGAAAAAAATGGGGATATACTTCTGGTGTGGAATTATTTATACGGTATTTTCAATAAGATGTTGTAAAATCAGTGAAATTCATATAATCTGTACTACTCCAGGCGAAAATCCCGGGTATTATTCCAGGATTTTCTAACCCGGCGGCAATTGACCGGAACAACAGTTTCATTAGAAGGAGTAAATCGTGAACAGGATTATTGCCCTTGTCGGTATGTGCGGTTCAGGTAAATCCATTGCATGTGATGTTCTGAAAGATGCAGGATGGAATTATATCCGATTCGGCCAGATTACCATGGATGCATTAAAAGAACAGGGAAAGCCGATCACCCCGGAAAATGAGAAAGAAATAAGGGAATCATTAAGAAAAAAATATGGCATGGGTGCATTCGCCCAGCTTTCACTACCCGGGATCGAGGAAAAGCTTAAAAGCGGGAATGTTGTCATCGATGGTCTTTATTCCTGGTCAGAATACAAGATACTGAAAGAGAAATATGATACGCTTCTTACTGTTGTATGCATTCATGCTTCACCGCTTACCAGGTATTCAAGACTTGAGCAGCGTATAATCCGGGAGGATGATAGTGAGGTGAGAATGAGGCCGCTTTCAAAAGAGCAGGCCAGGGTACGGGATTATGCAGAAATTGAAAATATTGAAAAAGGCGGCCCGATTGCCATGGCAGATGTGATGATTGTCAATGAATCCTCGGAAGAGGAGCTTAAAAAACGTATAAAGGAAATTGCAGATGAAAGATGAAAGAATTTCAAAGGATTTTTACTATTTGAATATTGCAAAAGATGTTTCTGCAAGGGCAACCTGCCTCCGCAGAAGGTTTGGCGCAGTTATCGTTAATAATGATTCAATTGTCTCAACCGGATACAATGGTGCGCCCCGGGGATGCATGGATTCGATTACAGCAGGGTGGTGTTTCAGGGAAGAAAAGCAGATTCCCCCGGGTGAGCGGTATGAAATGTGCCGGAGTGTTCACGCGGAACAGAATGCAATTATTCATGCAGGAAGGGAGAGAACCCTGGGAGCGACCCTTTATCTTTCCTGCATTGATGTAAAAACAGGAAACCTTTCCGGTGCCGAACCCTGTCTTCTCTGCACAAAGATGATTATTAATGCAGGGATTAAGCGGGTCGTAGTCCGTAAATCCGAAGAATCATTTATCGAATTGAGCCTGGATGATATGATAAAACGTTTTGAGGATACATTCAGGAAATAGACTTATTTGCTGGTATTAAAACTTCCAGCATATGTCGTGCGTAATCTTGTTTTTTAACCCGGGGTCCGGATTTTTTACAATTGCCGGGAGTTCCCCGATCATCCCGATACGGTTATCTTTTATAATAAGTATACCGTGCACACCGGGAATCGTTCCCGATTTTTCCAGTACAGATTCAATATCCTCCACTTTCTTTACCGAATTGCAGACATAGGTCGCTGCTGCATCGGCCAGCGCCCCGTCCTTGGCAGTCACTGTCGCCAGGTCGCATGATCCGAAACTATCAGAATGCCCCATACGGCTGGAAGAGGAACAGATTGCCAGTGGCATATCCCCGGGTTTAATGAAAAAGGCAAGGGTATCTGAAAGCTTTCCCCTGCCGGAATAGAGCCCCACAAACATTTCTTTAGAAGATGCAAGATAGATATCACCACCGTTTTCTACAATTGCTTCTTCAGCACCGGCTTCACAGGCTGCTTTTACCCCGGCTTCGGCGATTGCACCTGCAACCGCCGCCATTGGGCCTACATTTGTTTTCTCTGACGCACGGGCCATTTGTATTGCAATAGAGGGTGCCCCGCTGTGAAGACAAAGCGGCCGGAAGGAAGTCTTAAAATCCGGGTGCCCCTGGATATATGCTTCGAGAATAGACCGCTGTTTTTTTATTTCCTCTGTAATAAGATCATATAAAGGAGAGCATATCCTGTACCGGGCGCCTTTCCATATAAACAATCTGAATTCCCTTTTTTTCCCGTTCATTATCAAAAGGAAAGGGGGCTGTCTAAAAAGTCAAATTTTTTAAAAATTGATCCATATATAGTGGTGTTTATAAATATTTTCCTCATAAAACACCACTATT
>JAFGQK010000076.1 GCA_016935735.1 Spirochaetales bacterium
AAAATAACAATACTATATCGAAGATGGAAAATGATAGGAATTATTCAAGAATATCAGAATATATAATCAAGATTTAAATGAGATTTCACAGATTGAGATATAGTCCAATCTGCGAAATCGGTGTAATCGGGTGTAATCTGTGGTTTCATCTCTTTATTGTGGAAAATCGAAATTCCTGGACAATAAATTTAACTCATTTCATGGATTTTCCTGTTTTCGGGTGTTACTATTCGGCAGATCCGTGTGATGAATTCGTCCCTGTTACAGATGGTCCATATATTGTATTTGTCGAAGTGGAAGGCACCTGGGAAAATGCAAAGTATTTTAATGTAACAGGTTCATCCGGCTACCTCAGGGGTGACGTAAACGGCGATGGTTTGATTAATATTGTGGATGCATACCTGGTTGCATGGTATGTGTTATATGGCGAAATTTGGGTGGGCGGTGTGTTTATTGAAGAGAATGCAGATACAAACGGTGATGGAACCATTACTATTATTGATGCATTACTTATTGCACAATACAGTACCGGCTTGATAACAGGATTTTGCTAACTCATATTTCTATACATAATTTTTATAATAAGCAGGGGTAAAATATCTTAGAAAACTCCCATTTTGATGATCAAAAGGGGAGTTTTCTTTAAAATAAAAAACAAAAAAATCATTCATGGAATATTCGGGAATGTTCATCCTGTTTATTACATTGTATTTTTTTAGTACTAGCACCGATTATGGGCAGCCAATACCCATACCATATTGAGCTATTTTCTGATTAATCCATGCTTCCGCATCGCCCCCCTGCCACAGCCAGAAAGAACGCGATTCCAGGGTCCGTGTACTTATTTGGGTACCGTAGTCAGGCCAGATCGCACCATCACAACCCTTGAATCCTCTTATATCCTTTGTTTTCAAGTAAACGGTAAAATGTAATGTAATATAATTCGTTTTGCTAGTTATATCACAGATTGAAGTCCCGGACTTTGTCGTTGTCCAGTACCCTAAACAATTTTGATAAGTCTGATCACAAGCCTCATGACAGGAAGCGTTGGCGCCACAGTTACCATGGCATGTTCCATTAGCCTGGGCGCAGGCAGTTTCGCATGGCCTGGAAGCCCGGTCTTGAACAACAGCGGTATTCCCGGTATCAGTGTCTACATCAAGATCACATGTCGTGACAAATAATAATAAACTACATACACAAGCAATAGATAAAAAAATTTTCTTAACTTTCATATTCCCTCCAAACTTTTTTTACAGAATTCACCATTCCCTGAAATCCAGGTTTCGAAAAAATAGTATAGTATATCATACTGCGCGTGTCAATAAAAATTTTTTATTAAGTTCCAGGGAATTACTTCCCCGAAATAGTTACTCCCCCGGCAAGCACCCATGGATAGATTCCTGTTCCGAAATTGATCCGTTCTTTTGAAATAGCCTTGAAATTCATAAACAGGTCTGCGATATTTCCTGTTATCATGGTTTCATGAACAGGAAACATCACTTTCCCGTTTTCTATATAATAACTGTTTTTTGCAACAACGGAAAAATCACCTTTATCATTCGGCCTGCCGCCGGAAACCCTGCATACCAGTAGACCCTGCTTTACCGACCGGATGATATCTTCCTGCGCCATATCTCCCGGTTCGATTATATAACAATTCCCATTGTTTAATGCCCGCTTTTTCCCTGTTTTATTGGCACCGTAAAGTGAAAGAAGGAATGTGCGCAGTACCCCTTTATCGATAATAGTACAATTTTCCGCCCTGTAGCCGTCCCTGGTCACAAAATAATTGGTGGTAATTTCTTTGGAAAGGGGTGCTGCATGCAAAGTGAGACGGGAATCTGCAACCTGCATATTCAGACTGTCTTTGAATATACTTGTACCCGAAATAATGGAATAATCACTTAAAAATGAGTAAGTAAAAGAATCGATAAACGAATTCAGACAATCCGGGGTAATGATGATTTCTCCATCAAACTTCCTGTCCAGGTTTTTCAATTCAATCTGCCCGGAAGACTGGTCCAGGAGTGTACGGATAGAACCATATTCGATTAATTCATGATCGAGTTCCGTTGAACAGAAATGCGAGTAATTAAAAGATGAGGCTTTTTTCCCTTCTCTGGAAGTGAATATGGTGCCGAATGTGTAATACCCTATCGTTGTTGTAAAATCCACCCCGTTTGTATTAAGAAATGAGTAATTATAGGCAGTAAAATCAATCGATGCCTGCCGGATAATCGTTTTTGGATACTGTTGATGTATTGTATCCAGAAATATCTTCAGCCTTTTGTACATCAGGTCAAGATCAGGTTTCTCCCGGCCCCTGGTAAAAACATCAGGGGGTTGTTTTTCTGCAATGGCATAAGCAGGATCTTCCTCTGATGCCTGTGCCATGGTGAAGACTGTTTCAGCTGCCCGGTCAATGGAATCGTTATCCAGCTTATTGGCGGAAAAAGTACCCTGTTTGTTTTCCTTTATAACACGAAAGCTGATATTATTATTATAAGTGGTGCGAAGTAAAGAGAAATCCCCCGATTCCACATTTAATTCATGCCTGGCAGATTCAGAAAGGATAACATGGGCTTTGTCTGCCCCCCTTTTTTTAAGTGAATTTAGCCCATAGCGGGCTTTGTCTTTATCTACCATATTACTTTCCTCCGATCATAATGCTGCATTTGATTGCAGGTCCGCCCATGCCGACAGGGATCATTTGCTTTTTCCCGCAAAATCCCCCGTTCTCCCAGACCATTTCATCCGAGACCATTGTTACTGTTTTAAGCATATCAAATGCAATACCCGAGATTGTCGTATCAAGGATCGCTTTTTGTAATTTTCCCTGTTTGATCTCATAGCCGAGGGGGATGCCAAAGGTAAATTCGCCTGTGGAATCGGCCTGGCCATTACTGGGCATAAGAAGGTAATAGCCATCGTCAATGCTTTTTATCATATCATCGAGCTTATCCCTGCCCGGGAGTATTGCCGTATTCCTCATCCTGATAATCGGTTCATCGGAAAACAAATATGCCCGGGCATTCCCTGTGGGATTTACACTAAAGTGAAGTGCTGTCTCCTTACTGTGCATGTACCCTTTCAGAATTCCCTTATCGATAATAACTGCATCCTTTGCAGGGGTTCCTTCATCATCAATGTAAACAGGAACAGGGCAGGTCACTTCCAGTGCAGTATTGGCAAAATCGATAATGGAAATGAGCGGGCTTGCTGCTTCTTTTTCAAGGTACTCTGGTGCAACCGAACCGCCCAGAATCAGATCTGCCTCTGTGGTGTGTCCCAGTGCTTCATGTGCAAGAATTCCTGCAAGATGTGAATCCAGGATACATTCTTTTACCCCTGCCTGTGCAAAAACCCCTTCGCGTTTCTTCATCAGATGCCCATGAAGTACATCGATTCCCTTAAAAAGATCCCCGGGGTTTTCAAATACATCTTCAAACTGGCCAAGGCTGCCGAATACATTGTACAATTCTACAGGAGCGCCCTCCTTATCCGCAGAAAGGAGGATAATGATATTTGACCTGGGAATCATGGAATACGAGACGGTTCCTGCGGAAGTGATAAGGGATTTTTCCATATCGAGGGTACGCAGGATAACAGTTCTGCTCATTACGTTATGAAGGTTTTTTCCAATATATACATCAATTTCCTTTAAAAAACCGATAAGTTCATTCTGATTCAACCGTTTCTTTTTTGTAAAAAAGGCTTTTTCCATAGTTCCACTCACCTGCGGGAGGGACGGATTTCCCCTTTTTTCCCTGGAATCGAGAAAACGGGCATTATCCGTTGCCGCTTTCACTACTGATTTTGCAGACTGTTCCGTCAAATCCGGGTGAGATGCAAATCCCCAGACCCCGTTTTTATATACCCGTGCAGATATACCGCTCTGGACATTCCGGTTGTTTGCCATAAGGTTCCCGTTAACGTATGCGATATTTAATGAAGTGTTTTCCTGCATTCTGAGTTCAGTATATTCGGGAAACTCTGCAATAAAACCTGTCAGGTTTTTTTCAATCATAAACTGCCTCCCTTTA
Source organism: Spirochaetales bacterium (assembly GCA_016935735.1). Lineage (GTDB taxonomy): Bacteria > Spirochaetota > Spirochaetia > SZUA-6 > JAFGRV01 > JAFGRV01. The sequence continues at coordinate 4,047 of JAFGQK010000076.1, forward strand.
GAGAATTCTCAAAAGTAATTGTAACATTATGGGATTATAAAAGGCAAGGAAAAAATCAGGTTTCCGGATATGTCTTTTTTGATTTTTGACCTTGATTGAATCAATATCCCTGTTATATAGTAGTACCAGGGAACCTGCAGAATATATGTTTGGAATAGGTATAGGAGAAATCATTATCGTCATGCTCATCATATTTCTGATCTCACCAAAGGAACTCCCGAAGGTGATGAAAAAAGTGGGACAGTTTTTCGGGGAACTGAACCGTCTTAAAAGGGAGGTCATGCAACTGAAAAAGGACGTTGAAGATATTGTTGACGAAGCAAAAATCGGCGATGAGGTCATAAAAGGGATAAACGATGATTTCCCTCAAAAAAAGAAAGGTAGTAAAACCCCGCTCCCCGGCAAGACAGCGAAAAAGGGGAATCCTCCTGTTAACAAATAACACTATCCCTGGCCGCCGGCAAAACATTCCACCCTGGCCGCCGGTAGATTATCTGTAGGTATTGTACAATTCTAAAAGCGCTTTGTTCACAAAATCCTGATAATCATCCCGTACTGGAATTTCTTCCAGTGCTTTCATCAATCCGATATCAAAATCCTTTTTTTCCGATTCCAACCATTTATAGACATCGCAATAATGGGTAAATTTCTGGTTAGTCATGTCAAGAAATGCCTCGTCCTGCTTTTCCCCGCTTTTAATGTTCGTTGTCAATTCCGAGTATACCCTGTCAAATAATTCAATCCACAAAAGGTTTGCCCGTGCGAGAAATATCTCCTCTTTAAACCCGCCGATACGGAACCAGGTAAGAATAACCCATTTATTGAACAGATCTTCCCTGCTTTCCAGGTTTTCGGTATCTGTTTTTGAAAAAATTGCACTGTTTATTAACTTCAGTGCATTCGAAATTTTTTCCCCGATAAGGCGGAACCGTTTTTCTGCATGGGGGGTGCTTTCACCCTCTTTGTCTATTGCCATTGAGAATACAGGGGATGTTTTTACCAGTTTTCCCCCATTCACATTGACCGATTTATTAAGCTCTATGGGAAAATCGATGGTAACAGATGTTTCTTCTGTTTTCGGGTAATTCCCCTGGCGCAGCTTTATGCTTTCATACATAACATCCCGGGTTTTATCCGATTTTTCACTGGATATTGTCAAAAGCGAACCGGAATAGGTAATGATAAATACAGTATTTTTACTCTCCTGTCCTATCTTATCTGTGACAACGAATCCATTATGTTCGACTATTTTATCAAACAAAGCCCTCTTCTTTATCCAGTTTTTTACAAACCGGTCCCGTTTATCCTCCTGGGTAAATCCTTCTTCTGTCATCAAACCGTTCAGGTATGTTGACAGGTTTTTGGGTAATTTTTCAAGTATGGATGCCATCCCTTCCTCCTGTTTTCTTATTACACAGCATCAGCTATGTCCGCAGTATAATGTACTATTAAAATTCTGCCCCATACAGGCAAAAAAATCAAGCTGTATCCGGATAAGCCATGCATTTTTTTATGAACGAAAATTACGGTAATAAAGATGATGCTTTCATTGTGAATAATCTGTGTGGTAATGTTTTTATTGTTTTAGGATTTTTAAACCACGGAAAGACACGGAAA
>JAFGQK010000077.1 GCA_016935735.1 Spirochaetales bacterium
ATGAGTATATACTTCAAATAATGCTCCCCGAATTTTATATGTTTCTTCAGAATACATTAAATCTTTCATTATTTTATTTTCGGTCTTCTATTTCTGTGTATTCAGTGTGTTCCGTGGTTTTTAAAACCTGTTATGGCGTTCGCACCCTCATCGATTTTATACTTGACAGTAGTGATGTTTTCTGAAATACTTGACTTTTATTCTTTATGACAGGTGGTCTTTTTTTCTTATTACACGAAAAGGAGATATTTTTAAACCACCTCTATAAAACCACAATTGAGAGGAATTACTCAATTCAGGTAATAAAAAAAGGAAGGGAACAGAAAAAAAAAATTTTTATTCATATATAAAAAAATGATTTTTTACTGGATTCTTTCCAGAGAGTGTGATAATTTAGAATGAAAACCATTGTTATTTCCTATTACCGGGTAGGTATCCATAGGGGAATATTAATAAAAACAAGGGATATAAGCAGGAATGAATGCAGGGAAGATACTGGTCGTAGATGATGAATATGAATTTATTTTAAATGTCAGGGAATTTTTCAAAAGCTACGATATTGTTTGTGTTTCTGATCCTAAAGAAGCATTAATTAAAATTAATAAAGATTATTTCGATATTATTGCCGTAGATTACAAATTACCTGAAATGACAGGAATCGATCTTCTTATTAAAGCAAAAAAAAATAGATCTTACAGATTTGGTATTTTATTTACGGCTTATACAGAAAAAATAGTATTGGAAAATGTTATTAATAATAATTTAATATCGTATTTTCTTGAAAAACCATTCAGACTTACTGAACTTAAAATAATAATAGATAATTTTTTAGTTGAATGCAGGAAGCAAGAGGAAGAAGAAGAAAGAATAAAAACTATTCAAATAAAAAATGAGAATCTTAGTAATCAAATTCGTTCAGCCTGTAAAAATGTTATTGGCCTGAAAAACGGATTAAAAAATGTTTTTGATAAAATTATTACCGTATCACAATATGAAATTCCCATCTTACTCCTGGGTGAAACGGGTGTGGGCAAGGAAGTGATAGCCAATTTGATTCATTTCATGAGTCCGAGGCAGGATAGTAATATTATAAAAATAAACTGTGCGGAAATATCTTCCAATCTTTTAGAAAGCGAATTGTTTGGATATGCCCGGGGGGCCTTTACCGGCGCCAATACCAATAAACCGGGTTTAATTGAATTAGCAGATAAAGGGACTCTTTTCCTTGATGAAATCTGTGAATTAGAAATGAATCTGCAGGCTAAACTCTTAAGGGTTTTACAGGAAAAAGAAGTGAGAAGAATCGGCAGTACCAAAAATACAAAAATTGATTTCAGGTTAATCACTGCAACAAATAAAAATATCGAAAATTGTATTAATGAAGGCTCGTTCAGGGAAGATCTTTATTATAGAATAAATCGTTTTCCCATTAAAATCCCACCGCTTCGAAACCGTAAAGATGATATTGAAGAATTAACCAGATTTTTTTTAAAAAAAATTTCAATGGAATTGAACATTCCCATTATGAATATTGATCCGGGGGCAATACAAATTCTAAAAGAATACTCCTGGCCAGGTAATATCCGCGAACTTGAAAATGTGCTTTTCCAGGCCATTCTATCTTCTCATTATATTGGAATCATTCAAAAAAAGGATCTGGATTGCCTGTTCATAGAAGAGAAAGCTGAACCTGAAATTGAGCTTCCAAAAAGTATAGGCATAAATATTGAAAAAATACTTTTTTCTGATAATTTATCTTTAAAAAAAAGAACAAAGTTTATTGAAAAAATCATTATAAAAAGCCAGATAAAGAAAACGGGTACGCAAACACGGGCCGCTGAAAATCTGCAAATTGGATTATCAACTTTATTAAGAAAACTGAATAAATAATAAATGTGGATTATAATTAATCGGGTGTCGAGATGGGCTCAAGCCTTCGTTATGGAATTGTTATTACAAATTCAGATCCTTTATTTTCTTCGGAATTCCAATTGAGTTCCCATCCCAGGCGGGTAATTAATTCTCTTACAATAAACAATCCCAATCCCGTACTGTTACTGGCTGAAAAAAAAGGATCAAAAATCTTATTCCTGTTTTCAATAAGGATCCCACAGCCGTTATCTTTTACCGTAATCATTTTTTTGCCCCATTTGTTGAGTTTCCCTTCAATTACTATTTTCCCCTTTTCCTTAATTGCATTAATTGCATTTGAAATAAGATTAATCAGTATTTGTGAAATGATATCATGATTTCCTATTAATTTGAAATTTTTATCAATATGAAAATAAAAAGCAATCCTGTTTTCAATCTTATTCTGAAATATCTTCTGGATTGCTTTTAAAATATCTTCCAGTAAAATTTCGTTCTCTTCTACTTTGTTTTGCATTAAAAGATACCTTAAGTTTTTAATAATCATTTCTATTCGATTTACATTCTTATGAATTTGCTCGATAAATATTCTTATCTTTTTATTATCGGGTAATTCACTTCGATTTACAATTATTTCAATATTATCAAGGGGGGCATAAATGTTGTTTAAAGGATTCAGTATTTCATGAGATATTCCCGCCAGCAGTATACCTAACGAAATGAATTTTGATTTAACAAAAAAGGTTTGTTGTAATGTCTGGTTTTTGATAATGGCAGTGATTTTCGCTAATAGTTCCTCAAAATGAAAAGGCTTGTAAATATAATCAATGGCTCCTTCATGCAGGGCATTTATCTTTTCCGATATCACTGTCCGTGCCGTAAGAAAGATGAATGGAATATCCCCGAACCCCTTGTTTTCGGATAATTTATGAAAAAAATCATATCCATTCATTTTATCCATCATGACATCAGAAACAATTAAATTGGGTTTTGGTATTTTATCCAGTAATTCAACCGCTTCTTCTCCATTTTGGGCAAAATAAACATTATAATAGGGTTTGAGTTTTGTTATAAGAAAATATAGTAATTCTTTGTTATCCTCGACAACCATAATATTATTTTTAGCTGCATCAATCTTTACTTCCGGAAAATCTATCCGGGCATCAGTTATTATGGGTGCTGAATAATCCTCTTTCACCACGACATCATCATCCATTAATTGATGCCGGTTAAAAAACATGCTGAATTGGGTTCCCCTGTCTATTTTACTCTCTATTTCGATTTCGGCATTCACTTCATCCAATATTTTTTTCACAATACAGAGTCCCATACCCAAACCCTGCCGGGCTTTCTTCCTGGAAACAAGTTGTTGATAAGGATTAAAAATAATCTGCTTTTGTGCTTCCGGGATTCCGCACCCTGAATCCTTGATGGAAAAAAATACTTTTCCATTTACTGATTTTAAATTTATATCAATTGATCCCTTACTATCCATATATTTTATGGAGTTATCAAATAAATTGTTTATTACCCTGTCTATTGCGTACGGATCTATTTTTATATGAATATTATCTTCGATCCTGCAAGCAACAGATATGTCTTTATTCGTTAATAATGGTTGAAACAATTTCAGTTTAGTTTTTAAAGTATCAGAGATATTAATAATCTGCTCATGATTATAATGATACAAACCCCGTTCCAGTTTTTCAATATCAAGGTAATTAATGACATCCCTTTGCAGCTTTTTTATATTATTCGTTATGAATTGCAGGCTGCTGTCCGTTTTAACATTATTTATGTACTCTGACAGATGATTCTCTATAAGGGTCAAGGGAGTTTTTAACTCATGAGATAGATTTATTAAAAACTGTGTCCGTTCCTGCAAAGAATTATCAATTCGCCTTTTGTAATCATTTATAGCCCTCACCATAACCTCTGTGAATAAGGTAAAAAGAAAAAGTAAAATAAGATTGTTCCAGAGAACCTTAACAGATTCGAGTTTTTGAAGATCGCCGGTTCCATTTATTATAAACCATTCCCTTAAGCCGGGTAAAAATATCCAGATTGAATATATCATAAAAATAACTGCAAAACCAAGCAAACTGTTTGGAATAACTTTTTTTTGTGTTAAATACGTCATAAACGGAAGTGCTAAAAGAATATAAAGAACATCTCCTTTATCCATGGATCCCATAAGAGCCATGACAAAGATATGAAGAACAAAACCATAGATAAAAAATTTCTTTGTTATGTGAAATTGGTTGAATTTATTTAAAAGAACAAAACCGGAATACATTGCAACAAAAATGAGATTGGGAATAACAACTTTTAACGGATTTGGCCTGGTTGCATACATAAAGGTAACAATGAAAGCAGCAATAAAGGAAACAATGGCCAGGCCTTTGAGTTGCTTTCTTAGCTTGATCTCTTCTATGGAAGGATCAGTGCTTGATACACCTGCATCCAGATTATTCTTTATATTTTTTCTCATTCGCCTATAATGATATATAATGCTAATCCTGTCAAGGTTATAATTAAAAAAGGCGATTATAAAAATGAGATTTTTAAAATTGAACCACAGCGCTGGCTCCACCCGCGACACAAATCAGGAAAAGCAGGAAATACCCTATCGCCTGCAATTACATTACCTCCATGAAGGTTCTATTTTTGTTAGTAAAATATTTACAGCAGATTTATATTATAAACCATATTATATAAAAATACCGATGCTTTCTCTTTCATCCACGGGACAATACCTGAATTATTTTCTGATTCCCTGTTTCAATGCATCATTTTCAATCGCTGAACTGAAAATAATTGCCTCTGCGGTGACGAATAAAACTCTGGATATGTACTTTTGAATACGGTATACTTATAAAAAGGCTTTATTAAGGAGCAGTACATGAAAACCAGAACTAATTTTTTATTTTATACCTGCATTCTTTCTTTTCTGTTTTCCCCATTTATTTTTGCCGGCGGGAACCGGGAAGTGAAGGATGAAGGGCAGCTTGTCTGTGTTATCAATTATCCGTACCAGATATGGTCGGAAGAACCGACAAAGATACATGTCACCCTGTTTAAACCGGATTTTACCCCGGCAAAAGGGGCGATTGTAGAGGTAAACAGCAATAAGGTGGGAAAAGCGGATAAGAACGGTACCTGTATTTTCGATTTTGTACCGGGAAGCGGGAACAGTCATGAATTAAAAGCCGAACTTATTGATAAAGGAACACGGTACAGGGTAACAAAACAATTTTCCTGTAATGCACGGACAATGAGTTTTAAGGCAGAAAGGCTTTATGTCTATACTGACAGGGGGGTGTATAATCCGGGACAGGACGTTCTGGTAAGGCTGGTTGCCTGGGAACTCAAGAAAGAGTATACTCCTTTAGCAGAGGCATCCGTACAGCTTCTTTTTCAGGATCTTAATGGAAAGGTCTATTCCGGTGAATATATTACCACGGATGATTTCGGTATCGGCGCGGCAAAACTCCCCCTTCCACAGCACATGCCCGAAGGGGAATATGAACTTGTAGTCCTTTATGAGCAGGCCCGTGAAGCAACACGACTCCGTGTAAAAAGGTTTGTTCCCCCTGTTATCAATATAAACCATAACCTGAAACGGTATCTTACCAATGTACAGGACTCCCTGGAGGCAGAAGTAACAGCAGGGTATTTTACAGGGGGAGAGATCAAACAATCGTCACTTACGTTATCCATAGAGGATATGAATAAAAGGGAGCTTTTTAAAAAAGAGTATTCATCCGGCACGGGAACGTATAGCATTTCTCTGAACAGGACCGATCTCGATATTATCCGGACAACCCTTGTTCCGGAAACGGAAATAAAGGTAAAACTGAAAATAAAAGACAGCTATGACCAGGAGGATGAAGTAATATGGGATATGCTGTATACTGCCTGTCCTTTTACTGCGGTGATTGAAATAGATAAGGATTCATACCCCGGTGGAGAAACTGTCCAGCTTCTTGTCAAAGTCGTGGACATCGACGGGCAGCCGGCAGCAGAAATCCCGCTTATACTCGGGGTTGATAGTGAGCAAATTCATGAAAAGGCAGCAACAGATACAATGGGAGTCGCCCGGTTCGAGTTTACCATGCCCGGGAATGCCGTTACTGCGACAGTGACAAGCCCTGTCATGGAAGCTGCCCTTGGCCAGCGGTACATCCCTTTTGAAGCTTCAAAGCCAATGAGTTCCAGGGTGACCGAGTTCCCCAGGGATGCAGGAACAAAAACGACAATCACGGTTCATTTTGATCCGGGATATGTCCCGGTGGAAGATGTCATCCATATCGACCTGACTGATATTTCCGGTGCCCTTGTAGAATCAACAACAATACCCATTCAAAAAAACAAATTAAAGGCAGAAGGGGAGATTACCGCACCTACATGGGGAACCATGCTTGTGAATCTCTATTGTTGTGCAGTCAAAAAAGGATATACCCCGCCTTATTCCGTACAAACAGCTGGTTTTATTACAGAAGGACAGCATGTGACCTTTTATCCGGATAAGGAGCTTGAGATTGTCGTGGAAAACTTTAAGCCCGAAGCCGGGCCGGGGGATGAAGTGGCCTTTACCATCAATGTAAAAGGAGGAGAGGGGGAAAAGTCCCTCGGGGTGTCCCTGGTCGATGATGCAGTGATTTCCCTGCTGAATCCTTTTGTAAAAGCCCCTGTTACCCATTTCTATAATCCGCAGGCCAAGGTGATTGCCACCGGGGGAGCAGGAGTTCTTACCTGGCCGGTAGTGGACAGGAACTGGGGTTACCCGTGGCGGGATATCGCGTATTCGAACTGGGGGTTTAAAGAACCTGGTGATTTTGTCATTCCCGCCGGTTCGGAAGACAAGGAGAGTACCATAGCCTATTCTTCAATTTCGGAAGATACAGATATCGGGAATGATGAGACGTACTATGAAAAAAAATCCATGGAAGAATCGTCAGAAGAGGGGCTTGGAGAAGCCGAGGAGAGTTTTGACCATCCGAAGGAAACGACAAATGGGGACGAACGAAAGAGCAAAGACGGGAATGGGGATAAAGACAGGCCCCAGGCAGAAATCATCATCCGGACCAGATTCCCGGAAACATCCTTCTGGGAACCCCGGCTTATCACAAAGAACCGGAAAGCGGCTGTCCGGATTGCCCTCCCGGAGGAAATCACCACTCAAAAACTTTTTATTCTGGCAAGCGACAAACAGGGATTTATAAGCCTTTTAAAAAAAGATATCCGTGTGACACAGCCGGTCTTTATACGGGCAGATTTTCCCCCGTCTCTTGTAAAAGGGGATAAAGTGACGGCCAGGGCGCTGTTAAGGAATCTTACTGATTCTTCTTTATCCTGTGCTGTTACTCTTGATTCCCCGGGACTTTCGGTATTACAGAAACCGGAGGGGGCTATTACCATTGAACCGGGAGAAACGAAGATTGCGGAGTGGGTCATCCAGGGAAAGGTATGCGGGATAAACAGTTTTACCGTTTCCGTGGAAACAAAAGGAGCAGGGGGAAAGAGATTTACCGATGCAGAGAAAAAAAGCCTGTATGTAAAACCGCAGGGTGAACCTGTTATCCGGCTTGTAAAAGATACAATCAGCGGGAAGGGGAAATCCTCCCTCCAGCTCACTATCGATCCCGGTGCAGAGTATTATACGGCATTTCTGAACGTAACCCTGCCAGATGTATTCCCTGCATTCCAGGCATGGTATGCATATGACCTGTATCCCTGGTATTCGCCATGGGCTGTTTCTGCAACCGCTCTTATGAACAGCGCGCTGCTCGAATATGTGCGTTCTTCGAAAAAAAAGCCTGTGGAAGAATCACACCTGGTGGAAAGACTCGAACATGCAAGTATGATTCTTGTATCGAGCCAGTATGAATCCGGGGCATGGGGCTGGTACACCGATAACCGTGAAAATGATGCCGGAACGAATCTCTACTACACCCTTTATTGCCTGCGCGGATTGCTGGATATAAAAAGAGCGGGGTTACCGGTGCGTGACGAGACGATAAAGAATGCAATACGGTATATATTTACAAAACAGAACAATGACAGGCTCTGGGCTTCAAAAGGCGCCTATTTCTGGGATGTGTATAATGACCAGGTGGATATCTCTTTAAGTGCGGAAATTTTCGAAGTGCTTGCACTCGCCATGACATTGATGGAAGATCCGTATGAGTTTGAGCCCGGTGTACGCATATTGAAAGAAAAAATGGTAACAATTCTTTCATCCGGTTCAGAAGAACCGATGACAATGGCAGCAGCCGTGCAGGGACTCCTGTACTGGAAGGAGTTTGCCCGGGATTCAGAGGTTGACCCGGTGTTGAAAAAAGGGATAGCAACGCTTATTGCCTTGAAAAGACGGGGATACTGGGAACCTCACTGGTATCATGCCTATGGCGGGATGGTGGAGCTCAATGCCCGGATTCTCACCCTTCTTGCCGCATATGAACCGGAACAGTATGCTTCATATCTCAGGGAAGGAGTTACCTGGCTTCTTTCGACAAGGGAAGCATGGGGTGCATGGCATAACGAGATCGGGACGGCAACTGCCATTCGTGCGCTTCTTTCAAACGGTGCCCAGGGAGAAGAAGTGAAGAGTGAGATTACCGTAATGGTCAATGGGAAGAAAGCAGCAGGAGTGACAATCGATCCTTCAGACCCGTTTCTTTCGGCGGCAAAACTCCATTACCTGGAAATAACCGGATTCCTGAATACAGGAAATAATATAATCGAAGTCACCTATACAGGGAATCTCGATGCCCCGGTTATCCTGGAGAAAAGGGAATGGGGAACAGGGGTAAATGAGGAAACTGCTTCTGTCACGGTAAAAAAGACCATCCCGGGGGAAGCGGCGGTTGGTCAATCGTTTTCCGTAAAACTCACACTCGAATCCAGAACAATGCACAATATGATAATTGTAGAGGAGTTCATTCCCCCGCAGTGTGAACCGGATGAGAAAAGCCTGGATGCCCTTGTACGGAATCATGAGGTGATCGATTACAGGATAGAAGAGGGGAACCTCCTGTTTACTCTTATCCAGTCATCCGCGAAAACCGAATTACGATACCGTCTGCGCCCGGTAAGGAGGGGAACAAGTTTTGTAAGGGGAACGAGAGTAATGCATGCCGCAGACGGGATATTTCTTGGTGCATCCGGATCTGCGACGATTACGATACAGTAACACCGTATCACTAACTATCCGGCCGGCAATACCGGCTAAGCTGGTTCTACTCGCAGCAGATAGTGATGCACCGGGAACGGAAGATAGTATGGGAACAACAAAAGAAGAAATACAAGTGAGCGATACCCATATCTTTGCATCGAGTGATACCCCTGTAGAAAAGCTTCCCGGGAAAAGGCCCTGCGGCGCCTGTAAAAGCGACAATACCATCTGTAATCCCTGACCTTTAAATGTATGTGTTTTTAATGCAAATGATTCTTTTTCTTTTAACTAATTTTCAAAAAATTGTCTTAATGCCCTCTCGATAATTTCTTTAATACTGGATTTATTTCCCCTCGCGATTTCTTTTGTCTTTTTTAGAAGAATGTCAGAAATATCTACTGTTGTTTTCATACCTGAAATATACAATACGGCCATATTTATGTCAAGGTACATATGGCAATATGGCTGGGTCGATACTTTTTGATACAATAAAAAAAGTGAGTAGAATGATTGAAGCAGAAGCGTTTACCGGTAAGGAACGCTGCTCTTCCGTATCACTCCCCCCATATCCGTACGATGCATCCGCAGGAGATACTATTATACGAAGAAAAGGTTCCCCCGGCCAGTATCTTCCCATCCGGCAGGACCGCTACCGTATAGATGGATGGCAACGAACCGCCACCCGTACTTGTCTGGGGATCAAAACCGGTATCCAGACTTCCATTGTGATTCACCCTGGCCAGATATTTTCCTGGAAAAGAGGGAGATTCATACCAGGTAAACATACCGCCGATAATTATTTTCCCGTCAGGCTGGAAAGCCATTGCCGTAATGGAACTTTCAGCCCCGCTCTGGGGGTTGAATCCCGTATCGATCGTACCGGTTGCATGCAGGCGTGCGATGTGGTTCCGGTAATATCCCTGGATATATTTGAAGTTCCCTGCTATTAACAATTTTCCATCTGAATCTGCAAGAACATGGGTAATGGAACCATCCGGGCTTTCACCGGTATGTAACGTCGTATCCACAGTGCCGTCACTGTTCAGCCTGACTATGTACCGGCAGGCGGTAGTATTAAAGGAGGTAAAGTCACCGCCCAATACCACTTTCCCGTCGGATTGCAGAACCATGGCATTAACCCGGTTATTTGCCCCGGTACCGATAAGGAAATCTTTATCAACCAAGCCATTTTCATTCAGACGGGCAATATAGTTACAGGAAACAGAAATACCTGGATAATCGGGATTAATAACAGTGAACTGGCCCGATATGAGTATCTTCCCATCCGGTTGTACCGCAATTGAATTTGCTATATCATTCAAATCAACTTCAAGAAATGTTGAATCTATGCTCCCATCGGGGCGAAGACGCTTTATGGAAATACGGTCCGGGTAATAGCGAACAGCTACCAGCACGTTGTTATCCGCATCCATTGTCATGGCATCGATGATGCAGGAACCACCGAAATACGGATTAAAGCCTGTATCCAGTGTCCCGTCCGTATGCAACCTGACAAGGCCATATCTGGTTACCCCATTAAAACGATTAAATGAACCGCCTGCCAGTATTTTCCCATCCGGTTGTACATGGATTTTATATACATATGCATTAAACCCCGAACCTGTATTGAATCCAATATCAATAATACCGGGTGCTCCCCGGACAACCATTATGGTGTAGATTCTATATACATCCCCATATGCGGCAGTGACCTTTATTTCGATACGGTTACTTCCGGTATTCAGGCTTAAAGCCGGTGAAGGATTGCCGGAAAGGACAGTCTGCCAGCCGCCGCTGTTTATCCTCGCTTCAATCCCGGAGCCGGTATCGGCAGAGGTGGGAGTCACGGTTACAGAACCGGCAGCATTGGACACGCCGCACGTATAATCGAAGATACCGCTGTCAAAAACAGGCAGGAGAGTACCCCGGCTTACTGCCAGTCCCGATAAATCCAGTGTATTTTCATTATTCCGGTATACTGAAATTGTGTATATTCTTGTCGTAATCCCATCTTCCGCAGTAACTCTTACTTCAATGGTATTGCTGCCGATATCAAGTGCCAGTGAACCGTAAGGATTTCCCGACAGTACAGACTGCCAGGTGCCACCGTTTATCCTTATTTCAATTATTGCACCGGCATGCTCTTTTTCTGGAGTCACGGTAAGAGAGGATTCAAATAAACTGGCGGAATAACTCTTCTGGAATTTGGAGAATGTGGGTTTCAATGTCCCTGCACTTAATGCAAAACCGCTTAAATAGGCATTATCACTCGGCAGCCTGATAATAATTACTGTATACAATTGAACGGATGTATCTTCTGCCGTCACTTCGATTTCAACGGTATTTTCCCCGACATCCATGCTGAAAAATCCGGAAGCAGTACCGGAGGCGACATCTTCCCAGGTGCCATCATTCGCCCTCACCCTTATCGTTGCACCGGTATGGTCTGCGGTAGGGGTAATACTTACTACTGTTTCCTTATTTGGAATGTCTGTGGTGTAACTGAAAACAGAGGCATGAAAAGCAGGGGTCAGACTGCCCGAACTCAGCTTAAGGGTTGCAAGACCGGCATTACTGCTTAGCCGGTATATGGAAAGAGTATACATAGTGGTTGATGCATCCTCGGCTGTTACTCTTATCTGTACGGTATTTTGTCCTTCATTCATTGTAAGGGCATCTGAAGGACTGCCGGAAAGGAGTGCTGCCCACTTTCCATTGTTTACCTTTACTTCCAGGCCGGCAGCGGGATGTGAGGCGGTTGCCGTTACGGTAACGGATTCCACACCACTGTCTATGGTAGTGTTGTATTGAAGTATTTCCTGCTTGAATGCAGGATCAAGGGTCCCGCTGCTGATAGTAAGGCTGTCCAGACAGGAATCCGCGCTCAACCTGGTAACCGTTATCGTGTAGATATTTTCCGTACTGTCATTAGCAGTCACTTTTATTTCAATAACAATTATTCCGGTAACAAGGTTTAACGGTTCCGATGCGATTCCGGAAGCAATCTCCTGCCAGGGCGAGTCATCCGGACGCAGTTCCATGGCGGATTCCGGATGCGCTTTCCAGGCTGTCACTGCTATGGTTTCCACGGCATCAGGCAGTGTAAGTGTATATGATGCGATTTCCGGATTAAACCCGGGGTCCAGTTCCCCGTCACTTACGGCTACATCCAGTAACCTGGCATTCCCGATACAGGTACCGGTAATGACAAAGCCGAAACTGGTCTCATAGGAAACATTACTGGCAATTGTTACTACAGCGTTTTTAATTCCCGGGCTGTCAGGGGTAAAAGCGATAATAAATTCGGTAGTTCCCCCAATACTTACGGGTGATACCGGTTGCTTCACCACATCGAACTGGGAAGCACCGGTACCGGTTATTGCGATCATGGGATTTCCGGTAAGATACAGCAGGGCATCTCCTGAATTGTCTATGGTAAAGGTAATCGAAGAACCGGATTCACCATTCAACACAACATCAAAACCAATCGTATCATCCTGTGCAATAACCGTTGAACCCGTTAAAACCGTCATCACGGGATATATATACTCATCTTCCGGCGGATTTTCGGAATTTTCACAGCCTGCAACAGCGAAGAGTGCAATCATTACAATAATCGATACCGCGGTGATTTTTTTTTTCTTTTTTAATAATTTTTTCATTTTATCCCCCTTGTTTTTTCCCGGGTTTGCGGGTGCATGACCCTGGAATTTCCATTATTAAACAGCGTTGGCTACGCCCACAACCCAAAACAACAAAAGCAGGAAATACCCTATAACCTGCAATAACACAACCTCCAGGAAGGTTCCGGCCAACGCACGTGTTACTATAGACGAAAATCCTGGAATAATACCTGGGATTTTCGTCTATAGTAACACAGAGAGTATTGTACCATGAAATCTATGTTCAATCAAGATATTTTGGTGCGATGGATGCGATTGTGTGAATTGGTTGCCTGTAAAACAGCAGGAAAGGATAGGATACCCAACCTGAATAAAAACAGCAGAGAAAAAATCCGTATAAATCCGCGTCATCCGCGGTTTGAATAACTCTTAAAGCAGTGAGACGGGATCGACATCCACCTCACAATACACTGTTTTCGGGCATTTGAACCTGAGCAAAAAAGTCCGGACCAGCCCGTGCATTTCCTTCATCTCCGTTGCCCTGAAGAGAAGCTGAAACCTGTGGTTTTTCGCTATAACAGAAAGCGGGCATTCGGCAGGACCGAGGATATCCGCACATTGTTTGATGGAATCTTTTACTGTGTCATAGAATTCTTTTGCGGTTTTATACGTTGCTTCTTCATCTTTCCCGCGAAATACAAGCCGGATAAGCCGGGAAAAAGGAGGAAATCCCAGTTCATCCCGTATACCCAGTTCTTCTTCATAAAATTTCCTGCTTTGCATTTTACAGGCGCATTTAATTGCATTATTCTGTGGCCGCAGAGTCTGAACAATCACCTTTCCGTCCGGGTTCATGCGTCCTGCACGTCCCGAAACCTGGACAATAAGATGATGTGTCCGTTCTGCCGCCCGGAAGTCGGGAAGGTTAAGCCCGGTATCGGCGGATATTATTCCCACAAGCTGTACCCCGGGAAAATTC
This sequence comes from Spirochaetales bacterium, assembly GCA_016935735.1. GTDB lineage: Bacteria > Spirochaetota > Spirochaetia > SZUA-6 > JAFGRV01 > JAFGRV01. The sequence continues at coordinate 13,649 of JAFGQK010000077.1, forward strand.
AAGCCCTTTGCCACCATCTGGGTTCCCAAAAGAATATCGATCTTTTTATCTTTGAAATCAGAGATGATTTTTTTAAGCGTTCCCCTTTTCCTTACAGCATCGGTATCGACCCGCTCGATATGAAAATGCGGAAATATCTTTTTAATATCCTCTTCAATCTTTTCTGTACCAAATCCTGAATACCCGACATCCAGTGACCGGCATTCCGGGCACTGGTGAACCGGGTCATGTGAATAGCCGCAGTAATGACATATCATTTTCCATTTATGTTTGTGAAAGGTAAGGGTGACAGAACAATGTGCACACTTCATCTCAAACCCGCATGACCTGCAATGAAAATAATAGGAAAAACCGCGGCGGTTCAGAAAAAGGATCGTCTGACGCCCCTTTTTGTGTACCTGTTTCATCTCTTCCACGAGTTTATGGGAAAAAGACCCTTTCTCATCCTTCATATCCACAACCTCGATGAAAGGCATTTTCCCGCCGCTTAACCGTTGCGGCATATGGAAGGTAGTGATTTTTTTAGTCTGAATCTGGTAATAGGCTTCCAGGGACGGGGTGGCACTCCCCATTATACAGAGAGCTTTCTCCCTGGCACACCGGTTCAGGGCAACCTGCCGTGCATGATACCGCGGGGTTGATGAAGCTTTGTATGATCCTTCGTGTTCTTCGTCCACCACAATAAGCCCGAGGTTTTTGACTGGTGCAAATACGCCGCTTCGTGCACCAATAACAAGCCGGGCTTCCCCCCTCCGTATTCGCATCCATTCCTTTAATTTGCCGGACGAAGTAAGGCCGGAATGAAGTACGGCCACCGTATTCCCGAATTCTGAAATACACAGGTCAACAATCTGGTGGGTAAGTGAAATTTCCGGGACAAGGTAGATGACGTCCCTGCCTTGTGCAAGTACCTGTTTTGCAACATTTATATAAACATATGTCTTGCCGGAGCCTGTAACACCATATAAATAAAAGGTTCCCTGCTTCTGCCGGCAGATTGTATCAATTGCACGTTGCTGCTGCTCTGCCGGTGTTATCTGCTCTTTCTTTATAATCCCGTCTTCGGGAAAAAGGAATTCACTTTCAGACACTTCTTTTTTTCCGCCGGGCAGCATAACAGCCAGTGCCTCTCCCAGGGAACAGATGTACATCCAGGAAAGCCATTCCGCAATATCCAGCAGTTTTTCATCAAAAACCGGGGTCGTATCAATTACCCTGCTTATCGCTTTTATTTCATTTACACCCGGCGGGGGATGTTCCCTTTTATTAATTACATACCCCTTTAGAAGACGATTCCTTAAAGGTGCAATAACACGGTATCCGGTATCCACATATTCATGTTCCGGGGGAGAATAGGTATAGGCACCGTGTACCGGGAGATTAAAAACAACTTCGTAAAACATACTCATTGTTACCCGGTCTGTTTATCAAGGATCATTTTAAGCCGCTTTAAATCTTCCCACACAGGTTTCCTTAAGGATTGATCCTGCAATACGGAAACCGGGTGATAGGTGACGATAACCGGGATTCCCTTACAGGAAAAAAGCTGGTCCCGTAATTTTGCTACGGATGTGGTGAGTTTTCCCGTAAGAATCTGGCCGGGGATTCTTCCCAGGCAGAGAATCACCTTTGGTTTTATGATTGCCAGTTGTTCATCGATATAAACAAAACATGCCCTGGATTCCTCGAGCCCCGGGTCACGGTTTTGCGGTGGTCTGCACCGTACAATATTGGAAACAAAGCAATGGCGGCCTTTATCCAGTTGAATGGCAGTAAGCCATTTATCCAGGTAGTTTCCGGCATTACCGGCAAACGGTCTGCCTGTTGCATCTTCTTCCTCATCCGGCCCATTGCCGACAATAAAGATATCTGCATGAAGGTTTCCTTCCCCGGGCACGGCATTTGTCCTGCCATAATGGAGGGAGCATTTTTTACAGGTGAGTATTTCCTGCTTTATCGACTCAAGCCGCTTTCCCGGCGATTGCCCCTTTTCCCCGTTTTCTACCTGTTTCACGGGGGCTTCCTTGATTTCCGGGTGCCTGCTCTTAAATCCGGTGGAATAATAGTCTTCTGCAAGATTAACGAGATTCCATAATTTCTGAATAAGTATCTTTTTCTCCATAGAACACCTTATCAAGAAAAAGTCCACGGGCAGGTGCCGTAGGGCCGGCACAACTCCTGTCCATAGCCCGGACAACCCCGGCAAACTCCTCTTCTGTTTTTTCAATTCTTCCCAGATCAAGCATGGTTCCCACAATACTGCGTACCATCCTGTAAAGAAAGGAATCTGCTTGAATTTTATAAACAAGAAGATCACCCTTCATATAAAAGCAGGAGGAATAAACGATCCGTCTCTTTGACCTGCTTTTATCCCCGGCTCCTGCAAAGGTGGTAAAATCGTGTTCGCCGATCAGTATCGACGCATACCTGTTCAGGAGACGAATATCCAGATCATTCCTGTACCTGACCGCATATCTGTCTATATATGGTAAAGTGACATTCCCGGAGTACAGAAAGTAACAATAGGTTCTCCTGAGTGCGGAAAACCGTGCATTAAAATCATCACCCACCTGTTCGCTTTTTAAAACACGGACATCCGGGGGAAGATAGTAATTAAGCGCATCGCAGAACCGGCGCCCGTTTATTGAATCCAGATCCGTAAAGAAATTGACTACCTGGCCGGCGGCATGAACACCGGTATCTGTTCTTCCTGCGGCGGTAACTTTTACCGGGTATTTATGCATTGTAAAAAGTGCCTGTTCAAGTACTCCCTGGACAGTCCTGCCTTTTGACTGTACCTGCCACCCACAGAAATCAGTCCCGTCATAACTCATTTCAAGCCGTATATTTCTCCTGCCCATTTATTCCCCTCAACATTCGTCGAGGCCCGATAGTAATTTGTAAGATACCATTCCAGATCTCCCCATTCATTCAAATCAATTACTCTATCTATTATTCTTAAGAATCTGTAATTCCTTTCCAACCTTTTCATACAGGTCTTTTGCTTTTTCCAGTATAGCCGAAGGTTTTGCTTTTGTTGCCTTGCCGATTCCATGGGTCTTGGAAATAAGACGTTTTAAGTGTTCCAGTGATGATATTCTGCTTTCAACATTCTTTTTCGGTCCGTAAATATATTCAAGCAGCCCGGAAACATAGAGAAGGCCTTCATACCCATAGTTCTTATCCAGGTCCGGTCCGAAGCTCTTTGCCCCGCTTAACAGTTCCTTTCCTTTTTGTTCCAGTTCGATTGACAGCCCATAGAAAAAACGTGCTTTCCGGTAGAATAATTTCTCCATGTAATCATAATTTTCACCGGGAAACCGCCTGTGGAGGTCATTGCATAACCATGCTGACCGTATTGTACAAATTGCCCGTTTAAGGGTTGGTGAATATCTTTTTTCAAAGTGTTCATAACACATAACAGCGAAATAATAGCTGGCAAGCCCCTCTTCCAGGTCCCTGGGCTCTGTAAAATTCAGGGATTGAAATAAAAAATTGATACTTTTTCTTCTTTTTTCCGTTTCTGTTTTTACTTTGCCTTTTCCCGCTTCAGAGAGATGTGAGAAATCATCCGGGTATGCTGCATAATAGCAGGAGGGGCATACCGTGATATAATAGATAAGGGGAAAAAGTTCACCGAATTTCTTTGATGGTTCATACAATCTTCTGAGATCATCTGCCAGTTTTCCTGCCATGAGTCTGCCGCCGCCTGTGTACATCTCTTCCCTGTAGAATCTTGTCCCGCAAGCAGGACATAGAGTGGATTTTTTAGCAAAGTATGTTACCTTTTTTTCTTTATCTTCCGCAATATCTTTCATAATACCTTATTTTCGAACAAAATCCACAATAACTGTTTCCGGTGTAATAGAGAGTATCTCCACCCGTTCCGGTACCTCTGCTTTTATCCTTTTCTGATGTTTTCCCGGGTCTTTTATATTTGAGCAATCAATATATAAACGAATATCATTCGGTTTAATCCTGTCCAGTACTAAAAGAGGGGCTTTTACCAGAATGCTTCCCTCGGGTAAAGTTTTTTCAACAACCATGTGTTCGACAAGGTTCATACTCGTAATGATTTTCTTTTCAAATAATCTTTCTTCAACTATCTCTTTAATCACTGCACTGAACTCGACATACCCACTCCCTTTAAACTTCACCAGCGGATCTATGGATACAAGCCTTACTGTCATATTGAAATTCTTACTCCTGCCGGAAAGATCGATGACCTCGGTGGTAGCTTTTTCGACTTTTTCCACTTTTGACCTGGGTCCCACAATCTGGACAACAGTAGGGGCATAGGTGAGGCCCCCGAGCATATAACCCCTGGCCGGGGTTCCTTTAATATTCTTTTCTACTTCTATTTCAACACTTTTCTGAAGATTCTTTTCCAGTTTTACCGTAATTACTGCCGGTTCTATATCAATAGAAAGCGGTTCAGTTTCCAGGGCAGGACCAATCTTCCTGTATTGAATAGGTACGGTATATTCATCCTCTTTTTCTACATGTAAAAGATCGATATAGACTTCAATATCTTCGGGGGTAATTTGATGAATATCCAGGTCAGGATCTCCCCGTACAATGACACTGATTTTTTCACGAATCGGGGCTGCAATAGCATAATCAGGATTCAGTCTAATTGAAAGTGGTACATACAGAGGATGTTCTTCAAGATTACTCATCCTGTTAAACACAAAAAGAAGCACTGCTGCAACTAATGAAATAATCTTTGGAGGCCAGTTCCTTAACACCCTTCTTAAAAATGAATCAATCTTCAATTTCCACCTCTTCTGTTTCATCTTCCTCGCTATATTCAAAAAGCAATTTGATCTGTTTCGATACCTCTTCAATTGACAGGTCATAGAGAAGATGGGCATCATAGGCCAGGGAGATAGCCCCGGTCTCTTCCGAGACAATAATGACCACTGCATCTGTTTCTTCTGCAAGTCCCAGTGCAGCCCTGTGCCGGGTACCAAAGCTTTTCCTTATATCAATCTGCTCGGAAAGGGGAAGGAAACATCCTGCTGCAATAATCGTATCTTCTTCTATAATAATAGCACCGTCATGAAGCGGTGCATCTGATGAAAAAATGGTGAGAATAAGGCTCGTGGAAAGTTCTGCCTTGATTCTGGTTCCTGTTTCGATAATGTTCTTTAATCCTATATTCCTGGAAAGGACAATCAGGCTTCCCCGTTTCTGTGTTGCAAGAATCTCTACAGAATTAATTACTGATTCAAAGTGATATTTCTTTGCCCTGGATATGAACCTGAACCACCTGTCCTGTCCTATTTTAGTAAAAATTTTCCTTAATTCAGGCTGAAAAATAACTGCAAGGAAAACAATAATGGAAGGCCCCACATACTTGAAAATCCAGCTTAAGGTTTTCAGGTTAAGGAGAAACGTCACAAGGATGATGAGTATAAGCATCATTGTGCCTTTGAGAAGCTGGATTGCCTTTGTCTGGACCAGGATCTGGTAACACTTGTATATAATAAATGCAAGAAGAAGAATATCGAGACCGGGTCTTAGTATTATTCTGAAAAAAGCATTTCTTAAAAGCCAATCCATCGCCTTACCTCTTTCTCAAGTCCCTGATTGTACCAGCAGGTTGTCAAAAAATCAACATGAAAGAAAGTATATTTTCTTTGACCATACATAACATTGGCTACGCCCACAACCCAAATATAGAAAAGCAGCCTTCCTTATGACTTACAGGAAGTAAAAAAATAGTCCCTTTGTGCCCCTTTTCATAAATAATAAATCCTTTATAGCTATAGTGGTGTGATTATGAAGAATATCATCTGTATTATAACCATTTTACTATTCCTTTTCACCTGCTCATCCGGACCAGGAGAAAAACCTGTAATAAAAAACGGTTTTATTGATGTGCGGGATTGGAATTTCAAAAAAAACGGAAATATTGCGTTAAGGGGAAACTGGAAGTTTCAATGGATGAACTATGATGACGCATATCTGAACGAAGAATATAATACTTCAGAATGGAATACCATTTATGTTCCTTCGTTCTGGAATAATAAAAAAGACATACCAGCAGAAGGATTTGGCTGTCTGCGATTAATAATAAAAACAAACTATACCGGCTGCCTGGGTATTTATCTAAAGAGTTGTCTTTCTGCATACGATCTGTATGTGAACAAAGAAAAGGTAATGACTGCCGGTATTTTCGGCTATGATCAAAAAAGTTCAATCCCCCGGATAAAAGCTGCATTTATAAAAATCAAGCCGGAAACCTGCACGGATTCCCAACTGGATTCCCGGTCAGGATGTAATACTATAACAATGGTCTGGCGTATAAGTAATTATTATTCATCCAATGGCGGCCCTGAATCGGTTCCCATCATAGGGGACTATGATACATTAAAAAGAGAATTATGGCTTGAAGATACGATAAGATTCATTATTACCGGAATTATCCTCATGATGATTGTTTTTAATTCCCTTTTATGGATAAAAAACAGAAAAGATACTCATACCATTCTTTATGCTTTATTCCTGTTTTTGCTGTTAATCAAATCATTGTTATTCAATGATTTTTTTGTCAACATACTATCACATCCCGGTACCTTTTTATTTGATCTGCAGTATAAGGTATATTTTCTTGCAGAAATACTCGGTTTCTCTTTTTTATCAAACTGCCTGGGATCATTGTTTCCCGGGGAAACGAATAAGATTATACGTAAAGGAACAACTATCCTGTTGCTTTCCATATCAGGGTTCATACTTTTATTCAATGCAAAACAAAATGTTTTATTTTCTATAATATATGATGGAGTCACACTCATAACAGCAATATGGCTGTTATACATATTAATAACCGGCATAATCAGGAAACGGGAAGGTGCTTTCATTCTTTTTTTCGGATTTCTTATCCTGGTCATCACCGTGTTTAATGATATTCTGTTCTTCCGAAGGATTATATATACCCTTTTTTTAAGTGATGCAGGGTCAGTTATCTGCTCCTTATCCCAGCTTATAATGATAATCACTGCATTTACCCGGAATCCGGGACTGGCTGAACATCTATCCGGGAATCTTCAGGAAGAAGTACGGAACCGGATTAAGGAACTTGAGGCTGCAAATAAACAGATTGAACAGAAAAGTGAACAAAAAACTATGTTTTTTATAAACTTTGCACATGAAATAAAGACACCACTTACAATAATTCAAAATAGTCTGAATGAATATATTAAAAAAACAAAATTAACCGATGAACTTAAGATTATAAAAGTACATATAAATAAACTCCGCAGCGATATTGTAAACCTCCTGGATTTAAGGAAAATAGAAGAAAATATTCTTTTTTATAATACGGATACTATTATAGACGCATCACAAACCCTGGTGTGCATACTGAATCAATTTAAAGCATTGGCACGATCGAATAGAATCCAGTTGACATTTTCCGGGGAGGATGCACTTTTTCTTAAAATTGATCCTTATGCATTTGAAAGAATCATCAATAATATTATTGACAATGCTATTAAATATACGGAAGAAAACGGACATATTGATGTGCATCTTACATCAGATAGAGAGAATATTATAGTTACTGTCAAAGACGATGGCATTGGAATCTCCCGGGAACAACAGAAAAATATCTTTTTACCCTATTACCAGGTATCAAAAGAAAAACAGAATATCCAGGGAATGGGCCTGGGGTTGTATATCGTAAAAAATGTTCTTGATTCTTTTAATGGTAAGATCCGGATAGAAAGCGAGTTGCATAAGGGAACAACGGTGACAATCGTATTACCCAGGCATATTACACCGGGATCGGCATCTGTTACGGATTTTATTCCCCGGCAGCCGGCATTGGATGGAATCGATAAGAGGCCTCTTGAATATACCTATGACAAAGACAAACCGACTGTTTTTATTGTGGAAGATAATATCAACCTTATTTCGTTTATACAGAAAAGCATGAGTGTCTATTTTAATGTATTGTATGCAACAGACGGGAAAAAAGGACTCAAAAAATTGAATATGATCCCCAAGCCGGATATTATTATTTCCGATATTATGATGGATACGATGGATGGGCATGAATTTTATAATAAACTCATGACAATTGAGCGGTTAAGAGATATTCCTTTTATATTTTTAACTGCAAAAATCGGGCGGGAAGAAAAAATCCAGAGCCTTAAGAAAGGTGTCATTGATTATATTTATAAACCATTTGATAAGGAAGAACTCATAGAAAAAGTAAAATCAATATTAAAAAACAGGCGGGCTCATACAGAGTCGGAAATAAGAAAAATGGAAAAACGGCTTTCTTCTTTATTGCGTACAAATGATGATGATGAGTTTTTAAGTTTTGAAAAAAAATGCAGGATGTATTCAATATCACCCAGGGAAAAAGAGGTATTACGGGAACTTCTTGTCGGAATGCAGATAAAAGAGATTGCAGGCAAATTATTTCTCTCTGTTCATACGGTACGGAATCATATCCGTCATATTTACGATAAATGTAAAGTTCAAAACAGGGTGGAACTGATAAATCTTATTAATTCGAAGTAATATCCAATCGGCAGCTGTCTTTTTCTAAAAAGCTAAAAAGCTTAAAAGCTTTCCATGGCTTGACGAATTATGCAAAAATAATTTATATTGGCAGTGACAATCATTCTCAATTCTTTAATATAAGGAGCGGATATGGGAAAGCATTGCCAGTGGCGTGAAAGACTGCAAAAGAAAGGATACAGACTAACAATCCCGCGTGAGGTAATTATTGAAGTATTACGGAATTCAACCAGTCATTTAAGTGCAGAAGATATCTATATGGAGTTACACAAAAAATATCCGGCGATCGGGTTAACAACGATCTATAGAACCCTTGAATTACTGGTCCAGATGAAAATAATCGTGAAGTTTGATTTTGGAGACCGCCGTTCAAGATATGAATTATCGGAAAAATATGGAATGAAAAAGCATCACCATCATTTAATCTGTTCACAATGTACAAAGATTATCGATTATACCGATTTTATAAATGAAGAACTGGAACTTATCGAAAAAACAGAAAAAAGACTTATGAAGAAATACAATTTCTCAATTACAAGTCATGTAATAAGTTTTACCGGCATATGCCTGGAATGTAAGAAGGATCAAACATAAAAAGGGCTTTTTATGAAAATTAAACTCATTGCAGAAGCATCCGGTAAAGATGAACGCAGGTTGCGGAAATGGGGTCTTTCCTTTCTGGCAGGCGAAGATCTGCTTTTCGATACGTTCTCGGATCCGGATACATTACGATATAATTTTATGCAGTACAATATTGATATACAGAGGATAAAATATGTCGTGATTTCCCATGAACACTGGGATCATACAGGGGGACTCTGGTGGTTTTTACAGGAAAACAACAATGTAAAGGTTTATATATTACATCACTTTTCAGATACAATAAAAAAACGGATAAAAGAATACGGATGCAGGCTTATTGAGGTCGGGGATGCCATACAGATTAAGGATAATGTATTCACTACAGGGGAACTCTGCGGGACTTATAATAATGGTATAATCTATGAACAATCATTAATCATCAAAGAACAAAAATTAACGATTATTACCGGCTGCTCTCATCCCGGTTTACTTAGTATCATCAATCATGTTATAACGTTGTTTCCCTGTAAGATAAATCTTATTGCAGGCGGTTTTCATTTAAGCGATAAAACAGATAAAGAGATTATTAATCTGATTAATGACAGTCTTTTCACGAATAATGTTGAAAAAATAGCCCCCCTCCATTGCACTGGTGGGAATGCAATAAAGCTTTTTCTAAAGGCCATTCCCCATAAGATAATAGACATGAACACCGGAACAATTATTGATACGGCATATTTAGCAAAAACCTTTCATTGACATTTACCCCTAATTGGTTTACACTTTTAAAAATACTTATGTATCTTAAAAGGAGTGCAATATGAAGAACTATATTGTTGTTTTTTTTATTATCCTGTCCGGGGTACTCATTTTGCAATGCACACCTCCTGTGCAGGAAGTCATTCTTGTTTATGGTACAACAGAAAGAATTACAGACCTTGATCCTGCACATGCATATGATTTCCATACATGGGAGATTTTCCAGAACATTTATAATGGCCTGTTGAGTTATGCCCCGGGTACGACCGAACTTATTCCTGCACTTGCAGAAAGTTACACGGCAAATGCTTCCGGGAATGAATTTACCTTCACATTACGGAAGGGAGTGAAATTTGCCGATGGCACCCCGTTTAATGCCCAGGCGGTGAAGTTTTCAATTGACAGGGTGATGTCCCTGAAAGGTGACCCCTCGTGGCTGGTGACGGATTTTGTGGAATCGGTGGAAGTGATAAATGATACAACGGTAAAATTCAATCTTACCGGTCCAATTGCCTATTTTCCTTCACTGGTTGCAAGTGTTCCGTATTTTCCCGTTAACCCCAATGTTTATCCGGCAGACAGAATAGTACGGGATCCTTCTGAATTAATAGGAGGCGAATTAGTGGGACTGGGTCCTTATAAGGTTATTTCTTTTAAACGGGATGAGGAAATAATTTTACAGTCAAACCCGGATTATTACGGTAATAAGGCAAAAATAGATAAAATCGTTATCCGCTATTTTGCTGATGCCACAACGATGAGACTGGCATTTGAAAAAGGGGAACTCGATCTTGTCTATAAAACATTAAATCCTTCAGATATTAATGACCTGGCCGGTAATTCAAATTACAGGACATATAAGATGAGCGGTCCATATATACGGTATATATGCTTTGAGACATCCGAACAGGTATTCAAGGACAAAAGAATCAGGCAGGCAGCAGGTGCTCTACTAAACAGGCCGGATATCGCACAAAAAGTATTCCTTGACCAGGTTGAACCTTTATATTCAATGATACCAATCGGTATGATATATCATACGGATGATTTCAAGTCCGTATTGGGCGACGGTAATGTGGAAAAAGCAACGACGCTTCTGGCGGAAGCAGGGTATACCGAAGCAAGTCCTTTAAAAACCGAGTTCTGGTACACACCGGCACATTATGGGGATACGGAAGTGGATATGGCGGAGGTAATTAAAACCCAGCTGGAACAATGCCCTTTAATAAAAATAACCATAAAATCCGCTGAATGGGCAACGTATAAAGACAACTGGCGGAATAAGCAAATGCCGTTCTGGCTTCTTGGCTGGTACCCGGATTATATCGATCCGGATAACTATACAGCTGCATTCGCAGGTACAGCCGGGTCGGCAGGAATGGGAATCAATTTTTCATCTCCCTATTGGGACGAATTATTTACAAAAGAGCAGACCAATACCGATACAGGGATGAGGAAAAATGTATTTATTGAATTACAGAAACTCTGGACGGAAGAATGCCCTACGGTCCCGGTATTCCAGGGAAACCTGTATGTATTTACCAAAAAGAGTGTCAGTAATGTAAAAATCGGTCCGACACTGATTTTTAATTACAATATCCTTGAAATGGAATGATCCGGGAAAAATCCTGGAATGAAACATGTTCTTAAATACATCATTACCAGAGTCATCCTGACAATACCCATGGTATTTATCCTTCTTACCTTCGTTTTTATTATTTTAAGGATAATGCCGGGGGATCCGGTTTCTGCCATGCTTGGGGCACACGCACCGGAGTATGTTATCCAGGAAAAAAAAGAAGCATTGGGCCTAAATAAACCGGTGTATATTCAATATGTGGAGTACCTGGCACAACTTGCACGGTTTGATTTTGGTGAATCCATGATATTCAAGCAAAAGGTAAGCAGTCCGATTATTGAAAAGCTCCCGGCAACGATCGAGCTTGGTATTTTCGGGATGCTTTTCTCCCTTGTCATTGGTATTCCCCCTGGGGCATTTGCAGCCAGGAAAAGGAGGTCTTTGCCGGATTTCGGTATCCGGCTTTACGGGAATATCGTCTGGTGTATTCCCGTTTACTGGTTAGGTCTTATGTTGCAGCTGGTTTTCGGCATCTGGCTCGATATATTCCCTATTGCAGGACGAACCGGTACAAAGGTATTTCCCTCTTTGTTCGAAAGAACAGGTTTCTATTTGATTGATACGCTAATAACAGGAAACATCACCGCCTTTTTAGATGTCCTGTATCATATTTTTCTTCCTGCACTGACACTTGGCATCTACCTTTCCGGTGTGTATATCCGCCTTACAAGGGCAAATATGATCGACATCCTTAAAAGCGATTTCATTCTCGCAGCAAGGGCAAGGGGTATCCCGGAAAACAAAATAGTGTATAACTATGCATTAAAGAATGCGTTCATTCCCATCCTTACAATGATGGGTTTGCAGTTTGCCCTGCTCATAGGCGGAGCCATACTTACCGAAACAACCTTTTCATGGCCCGGGATGGGGAGGCTTCTGCTTGAAAGAATATACTCGCGTGATTATCCGACTATCCAGGGTATCATTGTTGTGTTTGCATTGGGTATCAGTATGATCTCGCTTATTGTTGATATTATCTACGCACTGGTAGATCCAAGGATTAAGTATTAATCCAGGGATTTAAAGTAAGGAGGTATACGGTGGGAACCGGGGAAAAGGAAAGAAAAAAGAATCGTGTGAAATTTTCACCATCCGGTATAGCCGGTATACTCATAAGAAAAATTATTGGGGTGCACAAGAAATACGGAATGGAATGGTGGATCATGATAGCAGGAATCATTATCATTCTTTTCACTGTATATATGGCGCTTTTTCCCGAGACATTATCACCGTTTGATCCCCTCGATCAGAATGCCGGGCCCCAGTTGTCGCCGCCGGGTCCGGTCAATCCCCTGGGCACAGACAACCTTTCCAGGGATGTTCTTTCAAGGATAATTCACGGCTCAAGAACGATCCTTGGCATTGCTTTTACCGCGGCGGTCCTTGCTTCTTCCATAGGTATTACCCTTGGACTTCTCTCCGGTTTTGCAGGGGGAATTACGGACCGGATTTTATCCCTTATAATGGATTCGATTTACTCCTTCCCCGGTCTTATCCTTGCCATAACCTTTGCTGCAATGCTCGGGCCGGGTGTTATCAATATTACCCTGGCTGTTTCCGTTACATATATTCCGACTTATTTCCGGCTTGTCCGGGGACAGACGTTGAGTATTAAAGAAGAAGTGTATGTAGAAGCTGCAAAAGCCATGGGTGCGGGCAGGGCCGTGATCCTTGCCAGGTATATTTTCCCCAATATCATTGCAACAGTCGTCGTATTATTTTCAATGAATATCGCTGATGCAATAATAACCGAAGCAGGATTATCGTATTTGGGACTCGGCCTGCCTGCCGGGGTACCGGACTGGGGTATGGATATTGCCCTGGGAAAGCGGTTCCTTCCGTCCGGCTCATGGTGGGTCATTACCTACCCTGGTTTAATGGTGGTGATCCTGGCTTTAGGGTTTACCATGCTTGGAGAAGGACTTGCTGAATTATTGAATCCGAGGTTAATTGAAAAATGAATAGTCCGGTATGTGAAATAAAAAATCTTCATATTGAATACCCGATTGCCATAGGCACGGTAAGAGCGGTGGAAGATGCATCGCTCAACCTCTATCCCGGCAAGGTTCTTGGGCTTGTCGGTGAATCAGGATGCGGTAAATCGACGCTGGGGCTTTCCCTGCTGAACCTGGTGCGGCCCCCCGGCAAAGTCAGCAAAGGCAGTATCATATATAAAGGGCAGGATATTCTCACATTACCCGGTAAGAAGCTTTTGAAACTAAGGGGGCGAAATATTTCCATGATATTCCAGAACCCCCTTACTTCATTGAATCCTCTTATGAAAATCAAAGACCAGTTTTATGATACGATGATACATCATGAACCGGGATTAAAAAAAGAAGCTGCCATGAAAAGAATCGAAGAACTTGTCGAGCTTCTTGGAATCGAAAAAAAAAGAATACATGAATTCCCGCATCAATTATCCGGCGGTATGAGGCAGAGAATCATGATCGGGCTTGCATTAATTATGAAGCCGGATATTTTAATCGCGGATGAGCCGACTACTTCACTGGATGTTATTGTGGAAGCCGGATTTATTGAACTCTTGAATCAATTAAGGCAAACCTATAATCTTTCTGTTATGTTAATAAGCCATAACCTGGGACTGGTTGCGGAAATTGCAGAACGTGTTGCTGTTATGTATGGGGGGAAAATAGTCGAAGAAGGGAGTGCGGAATCAATTTATAGCAATCCCCTTCACCCGTATACCCTGGGCTTAATACAATGTATACCGAATATAAAACTGGAGAATCAACACCTTTTTACCATGCCCGGAAGCCCGCCGGACCTGGTACATCCCCCGCCCGGGTGCAGATTTTCGCCACGATGCCCGAAGGTGATGGCACAATGCAGAAAAGAACTCCCTCCTTTGATCAGGAAAAATGAACAAAAAGTCGCCTGCTGGCTTTACCGGGAAAACAGATGAATGAATTAATACGCGTTACGAACCTGACCAAATTATATCCCGTACAAAAAAGCTTTCTGGATTTCATATTTGCCGGGGGAAATCGTGAGTATGTTCATGCAGTCGATTCTGTTTCCTTTTCTATAAGAAAGGGCGAAGTCCTGGGGCTTGCCGGGGAAAGCGGTTCGGGCAAATCGACCACAGGCCGGTTGATTCTCGGGTTGATTCATCCGACCGGCGGTATGGTGGAATACGAAAACAGGGATATATCTTCCCTTTCCCGTAAAGAATTAAAAACACTCAGGGCAAAAATACAGATTGTATTCCAGGATCCAAACTCATCTCTCAGTCCGAGAATGAGTGTCGGTGAGGCGATTGAGCACCCGCTTAAAATTCACCGGATGGGAACAAAGCATGAAAGACGGGAGAAAATACTGGGATTGATGGAAAGCATCGGCTTGACCCCTGCAGGGTTTCTTTATAAGAAATACCCCCATCAATTATCCGGGGGGCAGACCCAGCGGGTAGTACTTGCAAGGGCATTGATTACCGATCCCGATTTCCTTGTTGCAGATGAACCGATTGCAATGGCCGATGTATCAGTACGGGCCATGATTCTTGAATTGATGAAAACCTTGAAAGACAATCTTCACCTGACATACCTGTTCATTACACATGACCTTGCAACGGCAAAATACCTCTGTGACAGGGTAGCGATCATGTACCTGGGGCGTATTGTCGAGATCGGGGAGAGAGATGAGATATTTTCTTATCCGCATCATCCCTATACAAAAGCACTGCTTTCCGCAGTCCCTGTCCCTGACCCCGGACAGAAAAGAAAGGAAAAAATTCCGCAGGGAGAAATTCCGAGTGCAATCCATCCCCCGGCCGGCTGTCATTTTCACCCGAGGTGTCCTTATAAAATGCCTGAATGCAGCAGAGAAAAGCCTTTGTTTAAAGACATATCGCAAAGCCATATGTCAGCGTGTTTTCTGTAAAAAAACAGCGTGCTGTACTCCGGGATTTCGGCAAAAATGATTCAATAGAAGGATGATAAATTTTTATTTTATCGAACTCTTGAATTTGGAAATAATCCGGTTTATAATTGCCTTTTTATATATTCTGTTGAATTATCTTCATTGGAGCAATGATGAAGGGAGTTGATACAAGATAATCATTCATTTGAGATATTACTAAAGGAAAAAAGGGAATAGAAAACTCCCGTGGCATAAAGGAGAAAGAAAATGTTTATTAGCAGAATAAAACTCACAAACTGGAAAAACTTCACAAATATTGATGTACCGCTTTCGGAAAGAACCTTTATTGTGGGTCCTAATGCTGTGGGTAAATCAAATCTCCTTGATGTGTTCCGTTTCATGAGAGACATTGCACGTGACGGCGGCGGATTACAGGAAGCCGTTAAGCAACGGGGCGGATTGTCAAAAATGCGCTGCCTTTATGCCCGGGCACCGAAAACAGATGTAGAAATCGAATTACATGTCAGTGAATATGAAGCAACCGAACCTACATGGCAGTATGCCCTGGGATTAACCCAGAAGGGTTATGGTGCGGTTGGTGAGACCAGAGCTATATTGCGTTTTGAAAAAGTCTGGAAAAACGGTACTTTAATTCTGGAACGGCCCGGAAAAATTGATGACAAAGACGAGGAATTGAAACAGTACACACACCTTGAACAGCCTACTTCCAATGCTGAATTCCGGGATCTGGCAGATTTCTTTAAATCGATCGATTATCAACACATTATTCCCCAATTAATCCGCGATCCCCTCTCTTTCCAAAAAACAGGCAACCGGGAAGATTTTTATGGCAGGGATTTATTTGAGAAAATGAGCCGTATGCCGAAGCGGACAAAAGACTCGCAACTTAAGAAAATAGAAAATGCATTGAAATATGCGGTTCCCAATTTAAAAAATCTTACCCTTGAACATGATACTTTAGGGGTTCCCCATTTGCAGGCAATATTCGAACATTGGAGGCCCCATGGAGCAAAACAAAATGAAGAACAATTTTCTGACGGGACACTTCGCTTGATTGGCCTTTTCTTTTCAATGCTTAATGGATTACAACCCCTGCTTCTTGAAGAACCGGAACTCTCACTCAATACCGGAATCATCCGTAGACTTGCAGAGATAATCGCTATTATGCAAAAACGGAAAACCGGTAAGCGGCAGGTGATTTTAAGTACACATAGTTACGATTTATTGAATGACCAGGGGATATCTGCGGAAGAAATATTAGTCCTTAAGCCTGCAAAGGAAGGAACCATTGTAGAAAATGCAAATACTATGAACGATGTAAAAACTTTACTGGATACAGGATTAACACCTGCTGAAGTAATAATACCTATTACAGAATCCCCAGTAATAAACGAAATTCTTACTTCGATTAAGGAATAAATAATTGGCACTACTCTACCTTGTCTGCGAGGATGAATGAAGCGAAGTTGTTATGAAAAAAATTTCAAATAAAGTATGGGCAGAATCCAGGCAAATCGTTATAAACAAGGTCCGGGTTATAATAGCCGGTTAATCGATTATGTAAACAAATTCTGGAATATTGAAAGAGCTTGCAGTAAATCCGATAGTTTGGACCGTATATTAAAAGTATTACAAAGATTTAAAAAAAACCTGAACTCTTGCACAGTGTCCAATATAGTTGAACCCCAATTGTAGTTTTATATAGGATGAAGACGAAGTCCGGGAACCTGCCGGTACGGCTTATTTCTTTCAGCAATTCCCGGTGAATATGAAATATCTGCGAAATTCAAGGTTTTTTTGTTTTGAATATTAATAAAACAACGGATTTGCCGGTAATACTGATTTCTTTTATTTCCACTTTACATTTATCATAATACTCTATATAGTGAATAAAAATATCCCGAGGAGGAAAATGAATGAGTATTATATTTAATGCAGAAGAGATATTCGATCTCGCTATTCAGATTGAAAAGAATGGTGCACAGTTCTATAAGACGATTTCTGATTCTACCGGTAATCCGGAGATAAAAAAAACACTCCTACAGTTGGCAGAGATGGAACGCAAACATGAAAAGACCTTTCAGGATTTAAAAGATGAACTTATTACCGGAACGGAACAGACGGTTTATGACCCGTATAATGAATTGGCACTCTACTTAAAGGCATTTGCCGATGGTTATGTATTCGATCTCATAGATCCGGCTCGATCACTTACCGGGCAGGAATCCGAGACCACTGTTTTGAAAACGGCAATCCAGCTGGAAAAGGATTCAATTGTTCTTTATCTTGGGATGAAAGAGCTTGTTCCCCCGGATTTTGGAAAAGAAAAGATCGATAAGATTATAAAAGAAGAAATGGGTCATATACGATTATTAAGTGTACAATTGCGGTCAATAGAATAGCAGCTATCCACACGCAGTTTCATAATCTTCAAAGTCAATCCAGTCCGTGAGTGGGTGGGTGGCCGGCATTGTTCCTTTCTCATAATATTCGATGGAACCGGAATCAAGCACCTGTCCGATTTTTTCCCACGAAAGCTCGGTTTCTTCCGCACTGACAAATAGGGTACGGTCACCGAGTAATGCATCAAGAAGAAGTTTCTGATATGCCTCCTGCATAACATCCCCGAAAACGTCATGATAGCAAAACTTCATTTTTGTTTCCGAAATAAAAAAATCGCTGCCCGGAATTTTCCCGGAAAGATCCAGGATAATTCCTTCGGATGGCTGTATTTTAAAAACAATCCTGTTTGGTTTAATACCCCCGCTTTTATTAAAAAGCAGCCGCGGTAAAGACTTGAACAGGATACAGATTTCCGTTCCTTTTCTGTTCAGGGCTTTTCCTGCTCTTATGTAAACAGGCATATTATACCAACGGAAATTATTTATAGATAAAACCAGTTCGGCATATGTCTCTGTTGGAGAATCCGGTGCTATCCCGGGTTCTTCTCTATACCCTTTATACTGGTACCGCATACAATCAGTAATACTCAAAACTTTAAGCACATTAAGTTTCTGTATACGGATATCTTCCGCATCAAGGCTTACCGGGGCTTCCATAGTAAGCAGACACAAAAGCTGCATCAGGTGATTCTGTACCATATCCCGGATAATTCCCGCCCTGTCAAAGTATGAACCCCTCTCCTCCACCCCGATCTTTTCCGATGCATTAATCTGGATTTCCTTAATATAACGGCTGTTCCATACAGGATAGAATATTGAGTTTGCAAACCGGAAAACAAGGATATTCTGTATCGCCTCCTTTGCCAGGTAATGGTCAATCCTGAATAGTTGTGATTCATGAAAATACTCATGAAGTTCATGATTGATTGTTTTAGCGGATTCATAATCATAACCGAACGGTTTTTCAATAATAAGCCTGGCTTCGTCCCTGAAACCCTCTTCAAAAAGCTGTTTTGCCGTGTCAGAATAGACAGAAGGGGGAAGGGCGAAGAAAAAAATAACCCGGGAAAAGTTCCCCTTTTGTTCAATATAGCGTTTCAGCCCGGAAATCCCTTTATGATAGAAAAGAATATCTTTCACTTTCCCATGGACATCGAATTTTCCCCTGAAATCATGGTCATTAAAATCCGTTCTCCCGGAACCGATAATAACCGATGAATCGAAAAGATTCTCCTGTTCAAATATCACGGCCAGTGCAGGGATAAGTTTACGTTTTGCAAGATCCCCGGATGCACCAAGGATGACAATTGCCGAACCGGGTATTCTCATAAAAATCCGGTCCTGTTACCAATTTTCCGCAAGAATCTCAAAATGAGCCTGCGGATGTGCACATGCAGGGCAGGTACGGGGTGCTTCTTCACCTTCGTGAAGATACCCGCAATTCTGACAACGCCACACGACTTTCTGGCTCTTTTTAAAGACCGTATTGTTTTCTATATTTTCAAGCAATCCGCTATAACGCTTTTCATGTTGTTTTTCTGCAACAGATACTGCCTCAAAAACCTTTGCAATCTCTTCAAAACCTTCCTGCCTTGCAGTTTCTGCAAATGAAGGATACATACTTGACCATTCGTAATGTTCCCCGGCTGCTGCTTCTTTAAGATTTTCCCGGGTACTTCCTATAACACCTGCCGGGAACGCTGCCGTAATAGACACTTCCCCGCCCTCGAGAAATTTAAAGAACCTTTTTGCATGTTCCTTTTCCTGGTCCGCAGTTTCTGTAAAAATATTGGATACCTGTATGAATCCGTCTTTTCTTGCCTGGCTTGCAAAATACGTATACCGGTTCCGTGCCTGGGATTCCCCTGCAAAAGCGGTTAACAGATTTTTTTCTGTTTTGGTTCCTTTTATACTTTTCATCCTGTTCCTCCTACAAAAAAATCACACTCTTAGTAACACCATAGATAAAAGTATTAGATGATTTTAATAGTATTACAAAAATATAAAAGTCAATCATTACTGTCAAGCATTATTCATGAAAAATTATGGCTTTCAGAAATGAAACAAGCAAATACATAACTCTATATATACCTGCGGACTTCTGCTGTATATTTCTCATATTCCTTCCCATAATGGGAATAAAGAAATTCCTCCTCTTTTCCTATCTGGTAATGTATACCAATAAAAACAATTAAACTGCAAAGTAAAAAAAATAAATTGGAATAAATGAACCATGTGCCAAGGAAATAAAGATCCATAAAAAGAAAAATAGGATTTCTTGTTATGGAAAAAATACCATGGGTAATTAACTTGTCTGGTTTCTTCTTATCAATGCCAACACGCCAGGATTTTCCGAATGATAAAAGTGCTGCAATAAAGATAAATATACCGGCAATATCCAGAATTATGCCTGTCATTTCCAGTATCCTGTTATTAAAAAATTCAATCATCAGAAAAGAAGGAAAAAACCCGAATGGCACATGTAATGCTTTCAGGCTTAATATAATTGTCCAGACAAGAAACAGAATAAAAAAAAGAATTTCTAACAAACGGCTGAATCCCTTTTTCTCCTTACCAAGTACAAAAACCTGTACACCGCCGTTCAACAAAAGGAACACCGACCTGCCCAGAAACAAAACATAAAAAAAGAATAAAAAGATTAACTGGAAATAATCGACAAATTCCATAATTCATTCTCCTTTCTCATATTAAAATTCTTTATAAAGTGTACATTTATGCCTGCCTGCCCTGTTTCAGAAGCCGGTAGAAACCAAAGAAAAGAAGAACCTTCTTTTTTTCAATAATAAACCCGAGTTCCTGGCAATATTTTTCAAATACTTTCAGGGAAAAATCATTTTCTGCCGGATGCCCCCATTTAAATACAGCTTCCCAATATTTCAAGAACTTCAGATCCGGTTCTACAATAAAAAACCTGCCTCCCTTTTTCAACAGCCGGGAGGTTTCATTTATTACGTTTCTCCATGCCGGTATATGATGGAGTATTCCAAAAATAATGATAACATCATAGTTCCCTGTATTAAATGCAGAGAGATCTTCTGCATCCATTATAAAAAATGCACACTGATTTAATCCCCTCCTTTGTGCCAGGGCAATCTGTTCCGGCATAAGGTCCACACCCAGATAGCTTTCCGGATGTAATCCCATAAGTAATTCTGCTCCATATCCTGATCCGCAGCCAATCTCGAGTACATGTTTCCCGGAAATTGAAAGCCCCATTTTCTTAAAAAAGGGGAGTTCCACGCGTCTTTGAAGTAATTTTCGGAAAGGGCGGTTCATTGCTTTAAATTCCCTGTCACTTAACCTCATTCTTTTCCTCCTTGTAATAGAAATAAATATCTCTTCAAGAGAATAATTAGTTCGATCTAACTAATTATTCTCTTGAAGAAAATATCAGAATTTACCATCTGACACATTGTAGTTAGTTCATACTAACTAACTACAATATAACACAATAATTATTTTTTGTCAAGAATTTTAAATAAAAATCAGGAGAGCTGGCATATACCCTTTGCAGGATATGCTTGCAAAATAGTTAAAAAGTAGTAAAATATAATAGTGTTTTGACCAGGATATTTTAACTTTATTTGATAATTAAGGGGGTAAAGATAACTATAAGAATAATGACATAACTCTTGTTGTCAAAACACGTAAGCTTTGACCATTATACTGGAATGATAGACATGATTATTATTGTAATAATTGATAATCAAGTGGTCAAAGCAATAGTTCATCCTGTACATGAAAGATGAGGAATGAAAATGAAGAAAACAAACATACTATTATTAATTATTTTTTTATCAATCTCCCCGGTACCGGTATTTGGTTCAGGACAGAAAAATAAGGATATTATTGTACCCGGAGGCACTGTTGCGGTAGCCCGGATTGATGTTCAAAAAAATCTTTCCACCGGTAATGCACCATTGCTGCTGGATTTATTGTACACCTTCCAGGACAGGGGTTATCTTGAGAAACCGGGAAAAGCAATTCTTGATGACCAGCTTACAGAGTTATCCGCCATCAAACTGGAAGATATCGAAACGGTTACCCTGTCTTTGCTTTCTTTTTCTCTACTCCGCAAGGAACTTCCTTATGGGGTTCATATAAAACTCAAACAGGACCTGTCGAAAAAGATTCAGCAATATATTAAAGATACCTATTCTCCCGAGGTAAATAAATACAGGGGGAAGATGTATTTTGTCTTCAAACAGGCCGGACAAAAAGCCTGCTTGTACTCAACAGGAAAAGAACTCTTTTTTTCCCGTGATTCATCAATCATGGAAAGCATGCTCGACATACTTTACGGCTCGGATTCAGTCCAGGACAATCAGGCACTTTACAATCTTATAAAAGAATACACGGGCAATCCATTCTATTGTGCAGGATACATACCGGAAGATGCAGATTCGGATATTCCATACCTGTGTGATCAGGTGAAAGAGTTCGGACTCACCATTACCGTGGATAAAGACATCTCCTTCCAGATAAAAGCAGGGACATATTCCAGGAAACTGGCAGGGGAACTCATAACAACAATAAAGGGAAATCTCGCACTTTTAGGGATACTTATGCTCACACAGAATAAAAAGGCGTATCCCATCCTGGCAGAACTTATCCAGGGTATTAATTATGAACAAAAGGGTTCTTGTGCCTTGATTTCCGGGAGGTTTACAGAGAAAGATATGAGAAACCTCCTGGATATGGCGCCGGGATTGTTTATGATGATGAAGTAAATGCATATGGATATTACCCTTGATAAACTCCTTCCCCTCCCGTTTAAAGACCGGATAATTAATTCCGGGTTATGGGGGAAAAAAATCCTTTTTACCAGGGGGATGATGGTACATGTCCGGGCACCATCTGCACAGGGAAAAACGACTTTTCTTTCCATCCTTTATGGTATACGGCATGATTATAATGGTGAAGTCCGGTTTAATGGAAAAGATACCAGGTCACTTACCCCGGGGGATTGGGCAGCCTTAAGACAGCAGGAACTCTCTATTGTTTTCCAGGATCTAAGACTCTTCTCCCATCTTACTGCTTATGAAAATATCCTTATCAATGCATACCTTACCGGATCCCCGGATCATGAAAAGATAAAACATCTTGCCCATAACCTTGGAATCAACGGCATTCTTTATAAAAATACCGCTATCCTCTCCAGGGGAGAACAGCAGCGTGTTGCCATAATCCGGGCACTTATCCAGCCATTTTCCTGGTTATTACTGGATGAGCCATTCAGTCATCTTGATGAGGGGGCCATTGAAAAAGCAAGAGAGAGTATCTCGTTCATGTGTAAAGAAAAACAGGCAGGACTCATTATCACAAGCCTTGGAAACGATACATTGTTTGAATATCAACAGAAAGTGATGATATAGAAATATGAATAAGCTGCTTACAAAGATATTCTTAAGAAAAAAAGGAAAATGGGAATTGATCCTGGGAAGCCTTGGTTTTCTTATCGGCCTGGCTATGCTTCTTATCTGCTTACAATTTTTGTTTGATATTGATTTCATCTTTAACCGCCGGCTTTCACTGGAAAAGCAGCTTGATTATATCATCCTGAGTAAAAAAGTGAATCTTACCAGTGTGATGAACAAAAACTCTGCCGGATTTTCCGACAGGGAGATAACAGATATTAAAGCCCAGTCCTTTGTAGAAGATTCAGGTATTATCACTGCCAATGAGTTTACTGCACAGGCTACTGTCTCTGCTTTCGGTAAAGGATTTATTACGGAACTGTTCTTTGAATCCGTACCGGATAGGTTCCTTGATGTTATTCCCGATACATGGGCATGGAATGAAGAGAGCGATACGGTCCCGGTAATGATTTCCCGGGATTTTCTCCTGCTTTATAATTTCGGATTTTCACAGGCAAGAGATTTTCCTTTTATATCAGAGGAAATGCTCAAACTGGTGCATGTTGAACTTGAAATTGCGGGAAATGGAAAGGATAAAATCCTTAATGCCCGGATTGCCGGGTTAAGCGACAGGATCGCTTCATTCCTTGTACCGGATTCCTTTATGACCTGGGCAAATAAACATTTCAGTAACAGCAGGCAACCCCGGCCGTCCCGCATCATCATCTCGGTACGGAACAGGTCAAATCCGGATATAATCACCTATATTCACAATCACCAGTATGAGACGAGTAAGGAAAAACTCAGGCTGTCCGATGCAGGATTTACCATAAGCATCATCCTTGGTATTGTTGCTTTAATCGGGATTCTGCTCGTTGTTCTTTCATTTATCATCTTTATGGTGACATTACGGCTTATCATTTCCCGGTCATATGAAGAGATTACCCTGCTTATCGACCTGGGGTATACAATAAAAATGCTCGTGAAAAACCTCATGATTGTAATCCTCCCGCTCTTTGGAATCATTTCCACTGCCGTTTCCATACTTTTCATCACATCCATTACTCTCTTTCATCATTTCCTGCTGGAAAAGGGTATTACACATCCCGGGGTAATGTACCCGGTTATTCTTTTCACCGGCTTCCTCTTTATTGCTGCCGGTATTGCAGGAAATTATCTTTCCATGGTGTTCAGTATCGGGGGAAAGAGAAGGAGGTGAAAAAGATTTTTCAGTGATACCTGCCTCCCAGCTGCCCGCAGCCCGCCATAATCCGTGAACCTTTTGAATGTCTGACCCTGCAATGCAGGCCCAGGGTCACAAGTGCATCGAAAAAAAGAGCTATCTCTTCTTTTGCCGGTGCAGGACAGGGGGGATTGGTCCCGGGATTAAAGGGAATAATATTCAGGCCCGCTTTTAATCCTGCCATAAAAGCAGCAACCTCACCGGCATGATGCGGCAGGTTGTTTATCCCGGGCAGAAGAACATACTCGATAAATAAAGCCTTTTCCTGCTGATTCCCGGTGAGGGCGATAAGTGATTTCTTTAAATCATTAAGGGGATATTTCCTGTTTATTGGCATAATCTTATTCCGGAGTTCATCCGCAGCTGCATTAAGGCTTACTGCAAGCCTGAGCCTGTAGTATCCCTTTTCCCTGTTTTTCCGGCAAAGCTCTGAAAACCTGTTAATACCGTCAATATGCCCGGCGGTCGAAATGCAGATTGATGAGGCAGGAAAGGAAAGCCCCAGCGGGTGGGTAAGGATATCAATAGCTTTTATAACAGCGGATAAATTGTCAAACGGTTCGCCCATGCCCATAAAAACGATATTCCTCACCGGTTTCCCGAGGCAGAAACGGACAGCCATAACCTGTCCCACGATCTCTTCCGGCAAAAGATTTCTCCTGAATCCGGATCTTCCTGTTTCACAGAAAATACACTCATATCGGCACCCTGCCTGGGAAGAGACACAGAGGGTGTTGAACCGGCTCATAGCGAGCAACACTGTTTCACAGGTTATACCATCCGACAGCTTGAATACGATTTTGCTGGTTGATTCATCTTCCTGTATACCTGCGATGGCCGGCATGGTAAGGGGAAAATCCATCTTTATCCTCTGTATAAGTTCTTCTGTGATATGGAAAGATGGTGATGAGGTAAGGGTATCCAGGCCTTCCCTGTATATCTTTTTAAAATAGGAACCGGCATGTGCATTCCCTTTGTTATACAAAAGGGAAAACTGTTCTTTTAACTCCCCGGGCAGGCAGGAGAGGATGTGCGGCAGGTTCCTCGATGGGGAAAATGTCTTTATCACACAGGCAGCTCCTGTTCAAGTCCAAGAAGCTGTGCTGCATTGCGATAAAAGATATTCTCCTCTGTCTCCGGCTCA
The DNA here is from genome assembly GCA_016935735.1 of Spirochaetales bacterium. Classification (GTDB taxonomy): domain Bacteria; phylum Spirochaetota; class Spirochaetia; order SZUA-6; family JAFGRV01; genus JAFGRV01. The sequence continues at coordinate 39,234 of JAFGQK010000077.1, forward strand.
AGGTGAAGGGCTTTTAATAGCTTCACAGCCCGTGTCTGGTCTGTCCACGGGCTGTCCGTTCCAAAAAGAAGATATCCGGGCGGGTGTCTGGTGATTAATTCCTTTGCCCTGGTCCCGGGCAGTTCTTCCAGGGAAAAGGAGATTTCCATGTAACGTGGTTTTCCGGTAAGGTGTTTTTCCACCTCGTCCCAATCATACCATCCCCCAAGATGTGTTGAAACAAAGAGGAGACCGGGAAACCGGGATGCAATATACTCGATTTTCTCCGGGTCCGCGATCCTGTCCCGGGGAAAGGCAATATCAAACCCGGTATGGCAGACAAGAAGGAGACGATGCCTTTCACAGGCTTCATAGACCGGGAACATCCGCTCTTCATCAATGGAAAACTCCTGGTAATACGGATGCAGCTTTATTCCCTTAAAGCCCTCTTCATGTATGATCTTTACCTTTTCTGCAGGATCCGGATCTGCCGGATGAAGGGAAGGAAAGGGGATGATTCTTTTTGAAGTAATTTGTTTTGACCATGCAAGGATCGGATCGAACTGTAACGGTTTTGTGGCTATAGAACAGATAACGGAAATATCAATCCCTGCATCATCCATCGACGCAAGAAGAGATGATATGGTGCCTTTGTGTCTTGTTTTTACATTGCAACCCGCTTCAAGCGCTGCAATCGCCCGTTCTGCAATATGATCAGGAAATGCATGGGTATGAAAATCGATAATCACTGTATTCTCCTTCTACGCATTTATAAATATCCCATGATTTTATCCCATTTTCTCCTATGAATTCAACTCTCTCCTGACAATCTGTCTGCATCCTCTTAAAAAGGGTGGGAATTTCCAATCAGGTAGTACCTCTTGACAAATTTTTATTTTCATGAAGGTTTTTTTTAATAGTTCACTTACTTCTTAAAA
>JAFGQK010000078.1 GCA_016935735.1 Spirochaetales bacterium
CCCAAATCAAGAGAAGCAGGAAACGCTCTATGACCTGTAACTACATCAGATCCAGGAAGGATCCGGCCAACGCAAGTGTTACTATAGGCGAAAATCTTGGTATTATTCCAAGATTTTCGCCTATAGTAACACAGATTTTTTTTACCGTTGCACGAGGTCTGAACTGGATAAAGAGATAGAGTGTTGTCTGGTTTTTAAGGATTTGTTTGGGTTTTATGCGTTTTTATAGTCTTAATCGCCAGAATGGCATAAAACGATGGTCGTAAACAGTGATTATCCTTTTTCTCGGGCGTAAATGCTGTACAACTATTCTTAATTGTCGCATATACTGACGCAGTGTTAGACGGCCATCTTTGACTTCTTTTTCCCACTCTTTATACATCCGTTCCAATTCCTTCAAGACATCCTCTTTGTACTCATCTACCAGCTTAAAAAACACCCTGATAAAAAACCGGACAATCTGCCCCATACTAAAAAAATTCAAATCATGGTGAATCAACTTTAACTTCCTGTACAGATTCTCGGGTAGGTATGCATGCGCATGCTCCCGCTTTTCATTTGGGTCGGGAGACACATACTCGTACCGGCTTTTCCGCTGCTTCCCCCAGTCATGCTCTCGTTTTATGACTGGTACAAGCAACAGGAGAATTTTAACAATAATTCCAGAAATGTTATGCACATTACCCCAAACATCCAGTTTTTCCATACGTATTCTCATACTGTGACCGATAACAAAATGAAATTCATGCAATTCCGGCAAACCCATTTCATCCTCCTTATAGAATGATATTCCTGCCATATATAACGCCCCGAAGTTCCCTCCTGCATGCATGAAAAACGAGTTTTTTCTTTTTTTTTCCGTATTCCCGGCTTTACTATTATTTTAAAAATATTAAAATGCTATTTTATTAGCTTTTTTTACCGTTGCATGAGATCTGAACTTATAAAAATATAGGACGTATTAATAAAGGCTGCCATGAATACGGCAGCTTTTTTAAAGAAAATCGGAGAAACTTTCCGGAGTTTTCCCGTTTGCCGGCTTTTATGCGTTAATGGTATTTGTCATGGCATATTCATTTCTTTACAAAATGCAATAAATGGCAGAACCCGTACAGATGTCTTTGAATTTCCGAAATCTTTTTCTCCGGGATGTACCTGGAAAAATTCCTTTATTTCTGTACGTTCCCTGAAATATGATATCCATGGATTCACTTTCCGTTCCCCTGTTTTGCATTCAACTGCAAATAATGGCTTTTTTTCTTTTAATACAACAAAATCGATCTCTCTCCTGTCTGTATCTCTTAAAAACCGTAATTCCATTCTGAATCCCTGGGTATCTTCTATAAAATGACAATACTTTAATAATTGACAGGCAACCAGATTCTCGAATCGTTCACCCTCTGTTTGTACCCGTGACCAGTCAATTAAATAGAGTTTCTGTTCTTTTTTTACCGCCCTTATTCTTGCTGATCCAAAAGGAGAAATCCGGAAACAGATATATACTCTTTCCAATATAGTTAACCAGCGTTCTACCGAATCATGTGAAACCTGAAGAAGTTCCTTGAGATTTTTCACAGACAAAGGTGAGCCTACCCTGTTCGGGAGTTCTTCTGCAAGTAATTCGATATAACTAATTTCCTTTACATTCTCGAGATCCCGTATATCATCATACACAACACGGGATAACCTTTCTCTTTGCCATCTCCGCCAGGTTCTTTCATTGCCGCCAAGCAGGGGTTCAGGGAAACCGCCGAATTGTAGTAAATCCAGCATCTCTCTTTTTCCCGGTTGTGAACTTAATTCATTTATTGAAAAAGGATGCAGTCGGTAATAATGATACCGTCCCTGGAGGGAATCCCCACCTTTTCTGTAATAATCGAGCCGTGCAGATCCTGTAATAAGAAATGAAATATCGGACTTATGCGTATCATAGAATCCTTTTATTAAACCTCTCCAGTTTATAAACTTATGTATTTCATCAAAAATAAGCAGTTTCTGGTTTGACGGAATTTCTCCTCTTAGTAAGGAATCACGCATTATGACATTATCCCAATTGATATATGCCGGATGTTTTTCTGTCGGTTTATCCAGGAAATGAAGAGAGAAAGTCGTTTTCCCTACCTGTCTGGGGCCGCCGATAAATACCATTTTTTTCTTTAAATCATTTCTTACAAATTGTTCAATATATCGCGGGATATAACTATCCATAAAATAAGTATAAACGGATTTTACTCATGAGTAAAGTTGGATAGACCGAATTTTACTCATATTAAGGATTAAGCTCTTTCTCGATCCATTCCCTTATCGGGAGGGTATGCTTGATACTCATATGATCGGACAGCCAGTTTAAGGCCAGTTTCCGCTCGTTGCTGTTTTGTTCGAATATTTTTACAGCTGGTTTGTAGCTTCCTGCCCCTGTCAATCCCAGGAGATTGGGAAGATAGGTCTGCAAAATATTGACATGGATTAATTCGGTACCGGGAAGCCTTAGTATTCTGAACAGGTTGATGACAGCAAGGCTGTAGAATTCAAAAATACCCGGATCGGCCAGTTGTAGTTTATGAAGCATGGCCTCGATAAGGATAACCCTGGTCTTGAGGTCGAGGTCAGGATTTTCCTGGAGTGCCATCCATTTTTTATATCCTTCCCAATCTGCAAAAACGAGTTCCCCTGTTCTTGTCCCGGCATATTCTGCAAACAGGGGATTCAATTCCTTTACCTGGCCGGTAAGGGTATCCAAAAACTCAAGTAGGGACAGTTTGTCTTTTTCTGCTTTCATTACCAGCTTTACATTCGATTCATTTTTTTCCACAGGAAGAACCATGATGGTATGTTCTTCGCAGAGGACATCACGGGCATCCGGCGGGGCCGGTTTCCCTTTCCCGGCCTGCGAAGAGGAACCTGCTGGTGGTATATAGTAACAGAAGAGAAGATATTCGAGTCCTTTATCTATTGGCTTTTCAGACCAAACCCCGGGGATCGGTATTCTTATCAATGTTATACCTTCGCATTGTGTTACGTTTATGGCAACCGGCTTTGTTTTTTCTTCCCGTACTTCGCCTTTTAACTGTTCGATTATTTCCAGTTCAAGATGTGTCGTCCGTTTCTGAAGCCCCTTCTCCGGCTGCTGTTCCCATGAATCCGGTTTTGATGTTATTATCTTTACCTTTACAATATGGGTACTCCGTAAAATGACGGAGGATGATTGTGGTACAACTGTATCCATAGAATCACTCCTTTTTATGTAGTGGTCTTTTATACCAGTACAATTACCATTGCTTATTATAAAACATATGCTTACTATCATGATTAATAGTGTACTTTTCTTCATGACTTTATCCTGCCTAATTCCTGGCATCGATGATAACGGTTTGTAATATAGTCGGGAAACGGACCTCCAGACCGGAGTTCTGCACAGGGGTGGCCAGGCGGGTAGCATTTCCATCCTTGTTTATTACGATATTATAGGGAGTCGTAATATTGGAAACACCGGTATTTATATTGAATTGTATTTCAAATTCTATTTCCCATGTATTGGTCTGTACAGAGGAATATACCCGGCAGGCAGGATCATCCGGCATATGTCCCGCCACTTTTGACCTGTTTGTCCAGAAACATAAATCAACCCTGAACCCTAAGTTATAAACAAATGATTCCAGGACAGTACCGGCATACGCAGGATTAGAATGATGAGCAGGAGCCCCGGCACCAGGGCTATCCCACATCTCGATGGTCCATATCTCCCCGATACCTGCAGGATTTGCAATTTTTACTATTCCACCAGGAGGTCCGATACCACCTTCTGTTCCAACAGCACGGTTTCCTCCTTCTCCTTCATTGCCAAAGGGGGAAACATCCAATACCGGGAGTGCCAGAAATGCCACCGGGTGTAGGGGAGCGGGAAGTATTGCACTCGGCATAGTCGGTCCGATTATTCCTGTTCCGTGATTGTAACATTGAAACTCCATAAAATGATTCACCGCAGGGGGGCCCGGAATAACATAGTTCATTCTTACATTCATATTAGTAAGATTATTTATCCATCCCCCGAAAAGATAATCCAGGCCGCGCTTGCCGTCACTCCCTCCACCTGTCACTTCGACATCAGCTTTGGAATGAACACCTGCTCCTGCCCCATTTGCAAAACCACCTGCACTTATCCCGACACCCGTTGCAGTTGTGGGATTGGCCGGATTGATTGTGTGATTTGCAGGTCTGGCAAGGCTGTTATTCTGCCTGCCTTTTATCCTGAAGAGAAGATAGTTCATGATAATGTGCGGTTCCCTGTCTATCCGCTGGCCCGTGTTGTCAGTAAAATCAAGATCACCCGAACCATTACAATCAATATACGGGCAGATGTGAAAAGTCCCGACAGCATCGGCAATACAGGTCGCTTTCAGGGGATCTGCCCCATCCTGTGTTATGGTCGGGGCTTCCTGGTTCCCGGCAAGGCTGATAATACCAGCAGCATCCCCATCCGGTGCCGGGCGTCTGTCCCTTTTTATTGCCCATAAAACAGGCACACCGACTCCTGCGGGTTCAACAACAACGGATAATTCGACCGGATTCGTATGTAAGATTGACCCTTCGATAAGAGGGAGTGGTTCATTTACATTGATGTTTACATCAAACTCCGTGGCAGATAAAGCCCCGCTTGCGATATGCAGATCATGGTCAAGAACCGGCGAATTTCCCAGCCGTGGAGTATTTGCTTCTGTGGATTTAATTACCGCTTTTAAATCCTTGAACCGGACAACAGTAAACGCGGCCTTATGCATTGTCTTAATATGGTCTTTTATTCCCAGGTGGAGTTGCCTGTCACGCAAATCACCACTTACGCTTTTTCCCTGAACCCAGAATAGTTTCCCCTCTGCCGGAAATGTATTGGTATGATCTACTTCCAGTTCATTGGGGTGAGCTGCCTGCCCGCCAGCCGCCACTTCATCGTCGTAGAGTTCGATCCCGGGATTGTTTTTACTTAAAGCACCTGTTCCCGTATCGACATTATAAGCAGTAAGCATAAATTTACCCACAAAGGAATCCGGGGTGAATTTTTTTATACGGACCATTGCCCGGCCGTGATGATGTCCGGGATCCTGGATATGGAGGTAGCGGCCAATATCCATTTTATCGGCAACTGCAAAGATATCAGGATCACTGCCTGCGGCACTCCGGCTTTTCCCCAGTTCAAGGTCGGTTTTAATGACCGTGATTTTCACTTCATCGCCATAAGCATTTTTCCCGGCTTCATTTGTCAGTCCCGGTGCACCCACCCGCAGGCAGACATCTTTCATTTCCGAACTCACTTTATTTCCCTGGAGCCAGAATGTATGTTTTCCTTTTTGTGTATAGTCGATTTCAAACGGATTTGCTTTAGGGGTCTGTCCATCCTGGGGAGTTTCTTCTGCTTCATCATAAAGAACAAGATTGTCCACAAGATCACCGGTATTTGAATCCGCAGCATACAGGGTAATTTTTCCCGTAAAATCATCCGGCGCGATTTCCTGCAATACGGTAAGACCCCGTTCGTGGTGCAAATCCGCGTCCTGTTCATGTAAAAATCGTCCCGGTTCGATTTTCTCCTGGTGAGTAAATGCAGCAGGCTCGGTCCCTGCCTGTTCCCTGCATTTATGGATGTTCAGGGTTACCTGAATACAATCTATTTTTAATCCTGTCCCACTTTCCTCCCCGGAAGGGGAAAGATCCAGGCCAACCTGAAGTTTCGGATTCTTTGCTTCGACATATATCATCATTCCCTGTTTTAAGGATTCTGCCTCTATTTCATATGGCAAATCGATTTTCACCCCTCCTGTTTCCACATCGTAAATAATAATATCATCCTGCGAATCACATGTTAATTGCGCTTTTGCATCGGATTCGCCGATAAGCTCCAGTTTGACAGGCAAACGGTGGGGCGTGGTGATATGAGCCTGTTTTACAAAAACAAGGGGGGGATTGTCATTGATTGTAGAGATGATATACGGCGCACTCAACTTGATTGTCTGTGCAGCAAGCCCGCCTGTTTCCTCACTTGTTAATACTGTTTCCTTTACACAGTCCCCTTCTTTTATTTTCTCTTCCGGATTTGCAAGGCGCTTTTTCGAGATAAAGAAAGAATACTCGCCGGGAGGAATAAACATTGGTTTATCCTGCTGCTCAGGATAAAACCCCAGTCCTTCTTTCAGAAAATACTCCCATACCTTTTCCGGTTTATCATTTGTAAACTGAAAAACAGCATACAGGTACATATCCGAGATTTTTTCATCATTTGTGAATGTAAATATTGGCCGCCGTAAAGATGCCATGTATCAATCCTTTAATTCATCATATGACATGTTTTCGAACATGAAATATGGTTCCCCGCCTGCACCAGGATCGATTTTTAGCGAATAATTTAATTGAGGATCAATACCGGGGAAGAATAAATCAACATATTCATTGCCGGGTATTTTATCGTCTTTTACAGTAAATGTCCGTTTAAAATATTTATTATCATCCGTACTGAAAAGAATATATTTGTCATCGATGCTTTCTGCATTATTCGGATCGATTTCCAGGTGAAGTTCAATAGTCGGGAATGAGAGGGTGTAATTTTTACCGGTAGGATACTTTGTTCCTTCGTCCAGCTCTGTTGTAACGTCTGTATCCTCATTAAAATAGAATTTTATTGTACACTCACCCTCTGTTACTTCTTCTTTTATAATTTTTCCCTCTTCATCAGTCTCCCCCTTTTCTTCCCCGTCCGGTGTGATAAGCAAATATTTCTGGTTTATCACTGCATGATGCGCCCTGTCATAACAGTGGAATTCAATACGCTGTTTTTCCTCTTCTTTTTCTTCTTCCTGTTCCTCTTCTTCTTTTGCAGCAGCAGCTGCACTTTCAGTCCCGGCTGCCTCTGCACCTGCACTGGATTGAGTTGGTGAACCAAGGGAGGAGGTAAAGGTAAAAGAGGTCGTATATCCCTGGAGAGGTATGAGTTGCTGCATTGCAGAAAGGATAAAATATTTCCCGGAAAATTTATTCCCCAGTCCCTCCACTTTAATAATGGTTCCCGCCCGTATTACCGGGTTTCCGAAGGTTGTTCCCCTTCCGGTCACATAGTCGCGGTTATTTCGTGCAAGGAGATCGGTAGCTCTTTGATCCGCGCCATTTTGATCCAGGACATAAGCATCTATATAAACAGACGGGGCTCCTCCAAACTGGTCATCAACAATGTTGCCTCCTTTTGCATTTATATCCTGGAACGTCACTTTCCCGGAAATTCCCTCATGCTTGGCAGGGTCCCATGTAAGCACTTCCATTTCCGAAACGATCTTTGATGTGTCTGCTTCCGGGTAGAATTCCAGCAGGGTTTTCCCATATTCTAAAACCAGATCTTCTGCTGCATTCAACTGGATCCGTTTAAAAGTAAGATCCGTATTATTTACGGAAAAGTAGCAGTCATACCTGTCTGACAGGAAAAGGAGGTATTCAAAATCAGTCATTTCCCTTTGTAAAGTAAAAGAATGTTCATATGAGAGGGCATCTACCTGTGCTTTTAATCCTGCCCCGTCTGCTATCTCTGTTATTATATCCTTCACTGTTATTTCGGAAAATGCCTGGGTTCTTTTAAAGCGTTTTAAACGGTGGAGAAGGTTTTGCCCGGAAATAGTGACCCTGGTTGCCTCATTCTTTTTATAGTGGCTTTTTATTCCTGTTATTTCCCCCACCATAAGTTCTTCCACTTCATTTTTATTACCTAACAGGATCTTTACTTTTGAACCAATAAAATAATCGTCATTATTTGCCCATTCACCTTCAATATCAGCAGTGTATATGGCAAAAGAAGAAGGAGCATTAACCCTGTCTATGATTATGATTTTTTTTACTTCTGCTTCACGTTCCGGTGGTATTCTTGTATTATTTATATAGAGGATAAAACTCGGGACGCTGGAAGATCCGTTAGACAAGCAGAATACTCCCTTTTTTATAATGATTTATACAGTTCCTTCGGGAATTTCTTACCCGGAGATACATTATGTCATGATGTTGGCTATTCCCACAACCCAATTAATAAGCTATTCACTTGATTATTTAACCTTGTAACCAACATCCGGTTATTTTGACATAAAATCTTACTAAAATAATAAAATTTATATCAAAATAGTATATAAATATCAATATTATCATATTCCATATATTATCTTATGTCAAGAAATTATTTTGGTATTTTTGTGATAATCCGGGATTTCCTGACTATAGCTTATAATTCATACTGTTAAAACAGCCAGAGAGGAAATGATCCTGGTCATAGTCAATATTCCCAGCTTCTGCTTGTTACTTTTTTTTTATCAATAAATAGAAACCACTGTTTTCTTGACATGAGTAGAAAAGGATTTGTTTGTAAAGCAGGGGAAACTGAAAAAAAATAAAAAAAATGGTTTTTTATGCATGCAGCAGGGAACTTAAGGGCGTTATATATGGTGAGTTTTTCATTTTAAAGGAGGATAAAATGGTTTTGCCGGAATTGCATGAATTCCATTTTGTGATTACTCAACGTATGAAAGTCCGTCTGGAAGGACTGCATGTGTTTAAAGGATTGCATAGTCTTTCAGGTATTATTGCAAGGATTCTTTTATTGCTTGTGCCTGTGATAAAACACGAGCATGACCATGGAAAGCAGCGATATAGCCGGTACAGGTATGTATCGCCTGACCGCAGGGAAAGCAGGGTGCACGCGCATGCATACCTGCCTGAAGATTTGTATAGAAAGTTGAAACTGATTCATCAGGATTTAAACTTTTTCAGTATGGCACAGATTGTACGGTTTTTTATTGAGTTGTTTTTTTTGTTGGTAAATAAGTATAAGGGTGATGTTTTGCAGGAATTGAAAAGAATATTTGAAGAATGGAAAGAAAAAGCCAGGGCGACTCGTTTAACACTGCGTCAGTATATACGACAATTAAAAATAATTATACAGTATTTACCTGTGGGGAAAAGAATAATTAATGTTTATGATCATCATTTTACCCCATTTTGGCGATTCCGGCTTTAAAAATCACCACCCCGGGTAACACAACAACTCACAGGTTTCTCCAAAGTCCCAGGCTGGCAAGGCTGGCAAGGCTGGGTTTCCTCTTGACATTAGTACAGGGTTTCTTTATCCTTTTTATATATGGAAAATCAACACTGTTATTCAAAAAGAATAGAAAATCTCCGGTTCAGGTATCTTAACAGTATTTCTCATATCTCTATAGAAAGAGCACGTTATTTTACTGAAAAATGGCTGGAAACAGAGAATAAGGGATTTTCAACCCAGGAAAGGGTTGCCCTTTGTATGAAAAATGTTCTTGCACATCTGTCCCCTTATGTTGACCCGGATGAACGTATTGCAGGAAACTGGACAGAATATTTCCTGGGTATTCCTATTGATATCGAAAGGGGATTATTCAATGATATATTTGCAATAGAACTTAAAAAGAGTACTCTTTTTTTTTCCCAGATAAAGTCAAACTTGAAATTCCTTCTCTATTTCATTAGAAACCAGGGAATTATCAAATTTATTCATAATATACGAATAAGTCTGAAAGCCGGTGCTGCTGCCCCGGTTCTGGGTATGAAAACGATGGATAAAAGAAAGGTAAATCCCTTTAAAATAGATGCAAAAGATAAAAAAATCCTGCTTAAGAAAATACTCCCGTATTGGAAAGACAGGTCGGTTTGTGCTGCTATTTTAAAGAACTTGACGCTGGAAAATGCCTTTGCCGGAGATATCAAGATATTCCTTGATTCAATGCCTACCAGTTCTTCAAGTGGTATTGTCCTCCTCTCTCCTGGTTCAGCGATCGGTCTCTGGCAGGGACATATTGTATTGGACAGTAGTACCGTACTTGAAAAAGGTATTCTGGCTATGATAGCAGAAGTGAAAAAGGAATTGAGTAATGAAAAATTACAAAAGCAGGAACGGGAATTCCTCCACTCGCTGGATATTGCTTATGAAGGAATACTAACTTATACACAAAAATTATCTTCTACAATAGAAGAAAAAATCAAAAATGAAACAGACGAAGAAAAAAAGAATAATTATATTAAAATGCTTAAAGCTCTTAACAGGGTTCCTGCATATCCTGCCAGGACATTATATGAAGCAATTCAATCATACTGGATTATTAAAACAGTGGTGGAACTTTCCATTCCATTTAATGCTCATGGGCTTGGAAGGCTGGATCAGATTTTTTATCCTTACTACAAACATGATAGTGAACAAAATAGTATAAACAGGGTAGAGGCAAGAGAATTATTTGAAGAGCTGTTACTAAAGAGTATGAGTCATAACATCCGGCCGTATTCCAATTATTTAAGTGATTTTATACACCGGTTTGATGGTTCAGAAGGAGTGACGCTTGGCGGTTTGACCAGACATGGTGAAGATGCAACAAATGATCTTACTTATATTATCCTTGAAGCAGCATACTATTCAAAAACTGTTATAAATGTTGTGGTACGGATACATCAAAAATCACCTGAAAAGCTTTATGAGCTTATTTCACATCTTTATTATAACAAAATCTCCAATATATCCGTTATGAATGATGAAATATGCATGAAATCCCTTATGAACTATGGGCATACAGAGGAAGATGCACGCGATTATTCAGCTATCAGCTGTGCGGATTTCTGCACAGCCGGGAAGGCAGGTGCACAGGGTGCATCAAGTCTCCTGCTCTGCAATCTTTTAGACACAACATTAAGAAATGGCAACAGTTCCACCCTTATTGGTAATATCAGTCATGTCGGTTTGGAAACCGGGGAACCCGAGTCCTTTCATGACTTTCAAAGCTTTCTTGCTGCTTTTAAACTCCAGGCAACATATGCATTGAAACTGGCAGCAAAAGCCGCGATTATCCGTGATAACATATATGCCGGGCAACTGCCTGCCCCTTTTATTTCCGCTTTTACACCGCAAACCCTTAAAACAAAAAAGGACGTTACCTGCGGGGGTGCCTGCTACAATACAGAATATATCCTTTTAATGAACAGTATTGCCAACCTTGTCGATTCACTCTATGTCATTAAGAATCTTGTATATGAAAAGCAGTGTTTCAGCCTTTCCGAACTTATTAAGGCTGTTGATAATAATTTTACCGGTTATGATGATATATACAAACAAATTAAAAATCTGGAGGGTAAATGGGGTAATGGCGATCCTGTCATAGATCAATTTGCCAGGGAAATAAGCAGTTTCTTATTTGATGAGATAAGCACTTTTAAAAATACAAGAAACGGCCGTTTTGTTCCGGGTATTGTAAGTATGACTACCCATACGATCGCCGGAAGGCTTGGTACTGCGACCCCCGATGGCCGTAAAGCTGCAAAGCCCTATGCTGCAGGTTGCAGCCCCTATAATGTTGAAAAATGCGGACCTACAGGAGTTCTCCGCTCGGTAGCAGCACTCGATATGCAGTATATTCAGAATTGTTCTGTTAATATACGGATTCATCCCTCGGCTATCGGGGAAAGCCCTGTTGCCAGGAAGAAGTGGATTTCTTTATTACGCACCTATTTTAAATTGGGCGGCATTCAGCTTCAGCCCACAGTAGCTTCCTCGGATGAGTTAAGATGTGCCCAGCAGGAACCGGAAAAGTACAGGGATTTGATTGTTAAGGTTGGCGGATACAGTGTTTATTTCACCGAGCTTGGAAAAGAACTCCAGGATGAAATAATATCCCGCACAGAGTATGCGAGTTTATAGAATGGTTGCTGTTATGGAAGGAATAATATTCGATATACAATATTATTCTATATACGATGGCCCCGGAATACGCACCTGTGTTTATTTTAAGGGGTGTCCTTTAAAATGCTCATGGTGTCATAATCCTGAATCACAGAATCCGGATTATGAAATCGCATATTCTATAAATCGATGTAAACAATGCAGACAATGTATAGATCACTGTGACAATAATGCCATTTCATTATTAAAAAACAGGATACAGCGGGACATTAAAAGGTGCAGGATGTGCGGGAAATGTGTTGATTGCTGCCCGGAAAATGCTTTGGAAAGAATCGGAAAATGTATATCTTCGGATATGATTGCAGAAATTGTTTCACGGGATTGTGCTTTTTATAAGGATTCAGGGGGAGGTGTTACTATTTCAGGAGGGGAGCCAACTGCCCAGGTTGAATTTCTAAAGGATACACTTAAAGAAATAAAGAACAGGGACATCCATACTGCAATAGAAACCTGTGGCTGGTTTTGCAGGGAAATAATTCATGACCTTTCAAAAGTAACCGATCTTTTTCTTTTTGACATAAAACACATGAACAGGGAAAAGCACAAACAGGGTACCGGGGTATATCCTGATACAATACTTGAAAATTTCAAAGAAATAGTTTCTGAATACGGCAATGGAAAAATAATTCCCCGAATTCCTTTAATTCCCGGGTTTAATACATATTCAGAATCAATAAATGAAATAATGGCATTCCTCTCTGAAGCAGGTTATTCCGGTATTATCCATCTTATGCCGTATAACAGAATATCTTTAAGCAAATACGGAAAGTTGGGGAAAAGCGATCAATTTAAAGATATGGGAATACAAAATGAAGATGAACTGAATATGATTATTAAAAAATTTGAAGATAATGGTTTCTCAGTACTCTGTAACCGGTAGGGTTCCCTTTTTTGCCTGTAAATAGCTTTTTATTGGTTTTCCTGATAAAAAGATTCCTTTTATTTTTTCAGTTCTATTGACAATACTATATACAGAATAATATTATTTGCTTTATTCTTTGTGTTACTATGGGTAAGAAACCTGGTAAAATTCCAGGATTTTCAGCCCATAACACTTGCGTTGGCTGAAACTTTCCTGAAGGTAGTGTTATTGCAGGTCATGGAGTATTTCCTGCTTTTCTATATCTGGGTTGTGGGCGTAGCTAACACTGTGTCATTGTTATGAGTTACATAATGGTAAGAATGTAGGTGTTCAATGAAATTATCCGGGAATGTGGTGAGATTGATTGTTTTTATTGTTCTGAGCATTATTTCAATTTCACTTATTCTCTTTTTGACAGTAAATGAAGATACTTATAAAGCCATCCGCGGTATTAATCCGATTTTTCTGGTATATTGCTTTTTGATCTGGTTTATCAATGTAGTAATTGATTCTATTGGGATGATTTTTTTTGTCCGGGGAACAGGGGAAAGGATACGTTTCCTCGATGCCTGCAAAATAACATGCATAAGGGTTTTTTTTAATCTTATTACCCCATTTACCTTTGGGGGCCAGCCATTAATTGTATATGTTTTAAACAAATTCGGTGTTCCCGGCGGGAAGGGAACTGCTGTTGTAATGACCCGTCTTATATGTATGCTTGTCTTCACATTGGTATTTGGTGTAATTGCTTTAGTATTTTTTAACAAGGCTATTACAGATAATGCTGTTTTAGGCAATATTTTTTCTGTAACGGTTATTTTAACTATTTTTTTGTTTGTTCTGCTTATATTATTATTACTGTTTCCTCCAATTATGAAAAAAATTATAAAAATGATCGGGTATATTGGAAATAAAATATCACTGGTAAAGAACCTGGAAAAATTCAATAGCAAATCCATAGCGGAAATCTATAATATGCGTAACAGTTTTAAAAACTTTTTCAGTAAGTATTTCGGTTATTTTATTTTAGGATTCATATGTATCGGATTTTTTTTTGCAATTCAAATCATAATCATATATGTGATTATTAATGGTGTTGGCGTTTATTTAAGTATAAAACAGGGACTTGCATCCAGTTCGCTTTTGTATTTTTGTATTTCTTTTATGCCGACACCGGGGTCTTCCGGTTTAGGTGAAGGTTTCTTTGTATTAATTTTCCAGAAAAACGTACCGATATACCTTGTCGGTATAGTAGTTGTTTTATGGCGTTTCTTTTTTCAATATTTAACTGCCTTTCTTGGTGCAATAAGTTCAGCAAGATTTTTTTCAAAAGCAATGGTGAAACCCGGCAGGGCTCGAATAGTATAGGTAAAAAAGGGAGATAATGCGTTCACCTATAGGTGATAGTTCGCATAAGACCGCATGTATGTGTTAGCCCGTACACAGACATTTTTTTCAGACTTATTGGTAAATTCCTGGTATTTTCCGGGTGGGAATTTCCAATCAGGTAGTACCTCTTGACAAATTTTTATTTTCATGAAGGTTTTTTTTAATAGTTCACTTACTTCTTAAAA
>JAFGQK010000079.1 GCA_016935735.1 Spirochaetales bacterium
TTCGGTGTTTTTAGGAAATAATTGTACTTTAATTCCGTGTGTTCCGAGTGTTCAGTGGTGAAAAAACCCCAAATTAGAATCGCACCCTTCATCCGCTTTACCTTGACTAAATTCCTCTTTTATGCAATCTGGAAAAGAACCTTAAAATTACAACTGTGTTGAAGATTACAACCTGTTGAAATAAGGTGGAAAGGAGATAATCTATGGCAAAGATATATTGTGCCGGGCCGCTTTTTAATGACAAAGAAAAGGAAGAAATGAAAGAAATCGCCACTGTTCTTGAACGTAATGGATATCACGTATTCCTTCCCCAGCGTGATGGTTTTGAATTTGTTAATCTTTTTCCGGCTTTTACGCAACTTGGCATTTCAGAAGATACCGCACGCAGGATATTAAATAAAGCAATTTTTTCATTAGATGTTTTTCAGGTAGTTTATTGCCAGGGGTTGGTTTTAAATATGAATGGTCGTGTTCCCGACGAAGGAGCAATGGTAGAAGCTGGAATTGCCTGGAGTTGCGGAAAACAGATAGTTATTTATAAAAATGATGCCCGGACACTTCTTAATGGAAACGATAATCCGCTTATTCTGGGGTTATCGGATTTTAAGCTTATCCGTTCCATAGAAGAAATTCCCCGGGCGTTTCATGATATTACAGATAAAAATAATAAACCAATAGATGCTATGGCTTTGAATAAATCGTATCTACAGGGAGAAAAGATAGCTTCTCTTGCCGATATGAAACTTGATGAAATAAAAATATGTCAGAAATTACTTGAAGTATTGGAGGAGAATGATGTGTTATGCCAGTTATGAAGAATCCGTATACACAAACTCTTATGCAACATTAAGCAGTAAATCGAAAGGAAGAAAACACAAAATAGACAGAGACGATTACCGTTCTGAATTCCAGAGAGATATTCATAGAATTATCTATAGTCAGCCATTCAGGCGCCTCCGGCATAAGACACAGGTGTTTTTCCTACCGCATAATGACCATATCTGTACAAGAATGGAGCATGTCTTACATGTCGCATCTGCTTCCAGAACGATTGCCCGCCACCTGAAATTGAATGAAGATCTTACAGAAGCGATTGGCCTGGCACATGATCTTGGCCATGCACCTTTTGGTCATCACGGGGAGGAAATCTTAAAGAATATCTCCCAGGAGCAGGGTTTGGGAATTTCTTTTCAACATGAGATACATGGACTCAGGGTTGTCGATAAACTGGCGGAACTCGACAGGGAGGAATTTGCCGGTCTGGACCTTACCTTTGAAGTCAGGGACGGGATTATTTCTCATTGCGGTGAAGATCCGTCACGGGAAGCGGTTCCCCATAAAGGTGAGAAAATACTCGAAACTATTAATTCAAGGAAAGATGCCGGGTCTCCCTGTACGATGGAAGGTTGTATCGTTCGAATTGTCGATAAAATCGTATATGCCGGGAGGGATATCGAAGATGCCCTTGTTGCAGGAGTTCTTAATCAGGAAAAAATACCAGAAGAAATCATTAAGGAATTAGGACAAAATAATGGAGAGATAATAGGCAGGCTGGTCGTGGATGTCATCGATAACAGCCGGGAGTATGGCGATAGAATTATACTAAGTCAAAGCAAACACGAAGCCCTTACCGAATTAATAAAATTTAATTACAATAATATTTATCAACAATCAGATGTCGAGTTATTTAAGAAACAGGCAACACGTGCCCTTAAAGAGTTGCATTCAAGATTAGTGGAAGATCTGGATAATTCTTACCGGTTACGGGATAGATCGATGTTGCCAAAGGCTTCTGTTTATGATGTTCTTGATGCATTTATAAAAAAAATACGCTACGAAGAAAACATCCCGAACTCTCTCATCGTCCTTGATTTTATTTCCGGTATGACAGATAACTATGTAATCCAATGCCTTGACGAATTGTTCGTACCAAAAAGCATTGTATAGTACCTTGTAAATTACTCAACATTCGTTGAGCCCCAATTGTAAATAAAACAAGGTGGAAATTTCAGTATTTTTTCAGTGGTTTGACTGTAACCTGGACAGGCAACTTGAAATTAATATATATAGATGCTATGTTATCTATCATATACTGTTTCTATTAAATTGATTATATAAAGGGAGTAATTATGTATAATATAGTTAAATATGTGGGTTTTCTTTTATTAATAACATTATTTTCCGGGTGTGCAACCTCAAGGCTGGGATATCCGGTTGAATCAGTTGAAATACCAACAACTGTTACCCTGTTTTCAACCATAGCAAAGAATAGCACGCTGAACAACAATCTGGATATAGCCAGTAGAGAATTATTCAAATTACTCTACAAAAAAAAATACGAGAAAATGATGGCCCAGGTCTCTCTCGGTTCCCTTCAAAACCGGCTCAATAATCTCTTTCTGGAATATGCACAAAAAACTACTAAGCTTTTTACTCTGGATTCCGAGTATGTTTATAATTGGGATATAGAGGGATCGAAAATAAAAGATGATAAGAAAGCGCTTTACAGCTACAACTTCAGCATGTATAAAGATCAAATTCCCTCCAAGTATATCCTGGCTTTAACTATTGATGAATGGGGGTATGCTGTAGAGAAAAGCTACGAGGAAGACGGACCCTATATCTCGATTACCATTCAACTTATAGATAAAGATACCAATGAAAGCCTTTGGGGATATAATTCGATGTTTCATGAGAGTACCGGTAAAGAAGGACATGGTGTAATTAATCTGGAGGATATTGAAGAAATATATGAAAAACTCATTAAAAAGGCGGTAAAAAGGTATTTTTCACGGCTCAGACAAAAATAAGCTTTCTCAATTGAATAGTACTTTAGAACATAGCTCCGCAAATTATTTAATGGAAGAAAAGGGAAATCACCGATTACATCTGATTACACAGAAATAGATAGAAAGATCAGTGTAATCGGTGGTTTCATCTCTTTATTGTGGAAAATCGAAATTCCTGGACAAAAATATAAATACCAGCAGCTTGCAGAAAGAAGATGTTTTGGAAAGCGAAAGACTGGTTCAAATAATACGGGCACCTTTCCGGCAAGGAAACAATGTAAAATAAAGAAAAATAAGAGAAATTAAGGTAAAATAATAGAAAATGAATGCCTTCTAGTATTGACGAAAGGCTTTTATATAAAGTAACATTAATATATGAAAACGAATCATTTTAAGCCAGATACAAAAGCAGATAAATTATTAACATTAAGTGATATTGCCAGCTATCTTCAAATTACGGAAAAAACATTATTAAAAATGGTTCACAAGAAGGAGATACCATCAATAAAAATAGGTAGCCAATGGCGTTTTGTAAAAGAAGCGATAGATCAATGGTTATTTTCAAGAATGCAACAATCATCAAAAAAGAATACCTTTTTTGAGATTGAAAGTACCATCAATTATATTCCTGTTGACAGACTTTTACGTAAAGACACAATTTTAATGGATATAAATCCAGGAACAAAGGAGAGTATCCTTAACACCCTTATCCAGCCTTTACTTGAAAAAGAACTAATAAAAGATAAGGATTATTATCTTTCCAGGTTATTGCAGAGAGAGAATATCGTTTCCACCGGCCTGTCAAAAGGATTTGCTATTCCTCATATCCGGCATGTGGATGAAAATCCCCCCAATATAAATATAATTGTGGCAGGGATATGCAGACCGGGTACGAATTTTGACTCAATTGACGGAAAAAAAACAAAGCTGTTTTTTCTGGTCTGTTCCGACAGTGAAATATTACATATTAGAATTATTGCACGGTTAAGCCGGATTTTTAATAATGTAAATACAATCAATGAATTTATCGCTTTAAAAACCAGGGAAGAGTTTATGGATCTGTTTATAAAGTACAACCATGCGTTAAATTTTCCTGAAAAGGAGGAAAATAAATGAATTTTTTCCAGCTTCTTAATTTTAATAATATCCAGATAGGAACAAAGGCAAAAGATAAAGAAGGCATTCTTCATGAAATTGCCAGCCTTGCCAGGAACAATCCACTGTTAAATAATTTCACTGAAGAAGAAATTTTTTCTGCACTAAAAGACAGGGAAAAATTGGGTTCGACCGGGTTCAGGAATGGTATTGCCATCCCCCATTGCAGTTTTGATAAGCTTTCAGATTTTACCGTTGGTGTTCTTATTGCACCGGACGGTGTGGATTTTGATTCCACGGATGGAAATAAAACAAAGATATTTTTCTTTATCATTGGTTCCAGGGTAAAGCGTAATAAGCATATAAAAATTCTTTCATCAATATCAAAACTTATGAAATCAGACGCTGTTATAGATAAATTAATTTCAATTGAAGAAAAAGCTGATTTAATAGAATATCTTTACAATATCTTTGAGGACAGCGACCTGGATGAAATGAGTAAAGAAAAATGCCTGCTACAACTATTTATTCAAAACGAAGATTATTTTCATGATATTCTCCAGGTACTCACTTCTTCTGTCGAGGGTTCGATCTCAGTTATAGAAACAAATAATGCAGGTTATTATTTGAACTCACTTCCGCTCTTTGCAGGGTTCTGGAGTGACAAGCAGAAAACATTCATGAAAATAGTATATGCGGTTATTGATAAGTCTTTAAGCAATGATGTTATAAGAAGAATTAATATGATAGGGAAGGCCGGAGAGCTTGGACCCGGGGTTCTTATCACTGCACAGGATCTCTTTTATACTGCCGGATCGATTGATTTTTAATAAAACTGGGAGTTATAATGGACGCAATTCAAAATTTTATTACCAATTTACATATTCCGGTATTACTGATTATTGGAGTCGCAACATTTATTGCACTCTTTTTCGGGAAAAGCATGAGATTCATCCGGCTTCCATCAATCATTGGTTTTATGATCCTGGGAGTCATTACCGGGCCGTCACTCCTGAACCTGATTAATGATGAATTAAGAGACAGTCTTTCCTTTTTAACTGAAATAGCGCTGGGCTTTGTTGCAGTGAGTATTGGTCTGGAACTCAGTTTTAATGAATTGAAAAAACAGGGAAAAGGTATTATTGTTATCATATTTTCCGAATCCTTTCTCGCTTTTATCCTCGTTGCTGCCGGCCTGTTTATTCTAACACAAAATATTGTGCTGGCTCTTTTATTCGGGGCAATTGCACCTGCCAGTGCCCCGGCAGGCACTGTTGCTGTAATAAAAGAATATAAAGCAAAAGGCAGTTTAACAAAAGCACTTTATGCTGTTGTGGGATTCGACGATGGCCTTGGTATAATCATCTTCGGATTTATCTCTGCAATAACCAGGTCCATTATTTCAAGCGGAACCGGCCAGGGAATGACCGGTCTTATTTTTCTTATCCTTGCACCGTTCGGCGAAATTATTTTCGGTATTCTTCTGGGTATTGCTTTATCTATTCTTTTTGTCTTTATTGCACGTAAACTAAAGAATCCTGCAGATATTTTTACCCTGCTTTTTGCCTTTATTCTTATAGATATAGGGATATGTAAGATATTTCATTTTTCATTAATACTGTCAAACATGGTGATCGGAATGGTGATTGTAAATACCCAGGGGAGGAACCTTCTCAGAATTATACATCTTAAACTCGAAGATATAATGCCATTGCTTTTCTTATTATTTTTTACCCTCGCGGGGGCTCAATTGCATTTAGGAGCAATACCATCAATCGGGATTCTGGGAGTTGTTTATATCCTTGCAAGGGCAGGCGGATTAATGGGGGGGGCATGGTTGGGTGCTCTTGTCTCAAATGCAGAAAGAAAAATTAAAAACTACCTCGGCATGGGCATTCTTTCACAGGCCGGTGTTGCCATAGGATTGGCAATAATAGTAAAACATGATTTTTCACCGATAAATGACAAAGGTGCGGAAATAGGAACGATAGTGCTGACAACAGTAACTGCTACCTGTATCATTTTTGAAATAATAGGGCCTATACTTACAAGGATTGCTCTTAAAAAAGCAGGAGAGATAGAAGAAAGTAAAAAACGGGCATAATTTCTTATACCTGCCACACATCGATCTCTGTATCATCGATTTTTGAAGAAACGACGTTCTGTTCACGGGACTCGTCCCCTGACTGAAGAAAAATAATCAAATGACCGCTTGCAATGGATTTGCTTTTAAGAAAAGCAAGAAGACATTCCGTGCCTGTTTGTACAGGATCATCAAGGGAATCCCCTATATAACGTATATCGATGACAATGTTTTGATTTTTATCCCGGTACGGCCATTGGATAATCAGGGTGATATATTCCCTGCCCAATCCATAAATCCTTTCGATCCTGCCTCCCCCGTCAATAATCCGCTGTAAAAAAGCCTGGATTAATAATGATGCACCAGCCTTCTTATAGGAAAACCGTTTTATCCACTGCTCATAATGCTTTTTATAAAAAAGTTGAAATAATCGTAATATTTTTCTGATGTTTAAAGAGCCATCCTCTTCCATATACCAGGAAAGATTATAACGTATTAAAAGCTGTGTCGGATAAATAAGCGCCCTGGGGATAACTTCCCGGTATATTTCATTTGCAATATCCACCTCCCCGGTATTCATATTGATAAGCCCAAGGTAATAGACATATCTTAAATCTTCCTCTGTTACATCATCGGGAAACCCTGCCCCGATAAGCATGGGGCAGATAATTTTTTTTACCCGTTCCTCATTCAGCTTGTCGATTAGATTTTTCAGGTGAATTTCCCTTCTCTGGATAAGGTTTTCCGCCGCTTCTTCCACATCTTTCAGCTTAATTTTCTCAATATCCTTTTTCCTGGGAATCATTTCAAAACAGATTTCATAGGCCAGGGCATTAACTATCCATGGCAGCCCATTTGTCAGTTCCCACAACCTGGTAAAAACTTCTTCTTCAATTTTAACTTTTGTATCATTTGAATATTGCATGAAAAGATATTTTATTTCATCTTTATCAAAGTTTTTAAGCCGTAATGATTTCCCCTTAATATTAAATATACTCCCCCCGGTGATAACCCCTTTTTCCGTTTCCAGGATCTTTTTATATTGCAGATCTTCTATGCCGCAGAAGAGAATACTGTGTGGAAAAAGATGGGGACGTTTGTCATATCCTGCCCTGATCTGCCGTAAAAGGGAAATAAGAAGATTCCCCTCTACAGAATCAATTTCATCAAAAAAAAGGACAATCGGTTTTGACGAATTTTTTGCCCATAGTGTAAGAAGTTCGTTCAGGGCAAGATTGGGACCTTTTTCTTTAAGTATTTCCGAAGCAATTGTTTCCGGGAATGTATCGCCCAGAAAATCCCTTGCACGGGAAGATAGTTCAGAGAGGATGCTTTTCATGGCCATTCCCGGATCTTTCTGGGCAGCATATGCAGATTCAATATTCAGATAAAGACAATTATATGTCCCATTCTTATTAAGATAATCGGCCAGTGCCAAAAGACAGGAGGTTTTGCCGGAATGCCTTGGTGCATAGAGGACAAAATACTTTTTCTCCTCTATAAGACGGAGTATTTCCTTTGTATCAAACCGCATAAGGGGATCAATACAATAATGATCATCCGTATTGACCGGTCCTGCCGTGTTAAAAAATAACATTATACCTCAATTAAAACTCCTTTGCCGAAGGTAATTTAACAATATTAAGCCAGAAATTATTCAAGGATTTTATAACATTAATAAACTTGTTAAAATCAACAGGCTTTGTGATATAGCAATTAGCATGTTTTGAATAGGTTTCCCAGATATCATCCTCGTTTCTTGAACAGGTAAGAACCACCACAGGTATCGTTTTAAGATCGGGGGTGTTTTTTATTTCATGGAGTACTTCAAACCCTGTTTTTTTAGGCAGATTAAGATCCAGGAGAATAATATCCGGCCTTGGAGCATCTGAATAAATACCCTCTTTCTTCAAAAATGATAATGCTTCCACACCATCTTTCACAATAGACAGGTTGTTATGAAGTTTACTCTCTTTAAATGCTTCTTTGGTTAAAACAATATCACCTTCATTATCTTCTACAAGAAGAATCTCTATCGGGGATCCCTGTTCATTTACCTTATTTTTTTCTGCCTCCATTTTGATTAAAGTATAGTCAAGGAGAAGCTGAAAATCAAATTAATTAGTTCCTGTCCAGAGATTCCTTATTGAATTTTAACGACAGATGAAGAAGATGATGATATGGATGAAGAATATATTGATGATGAAAATGACGGTGATAATGATGATTTTACTGGGACCAGGATTTAGAAAAAGCATGACCACCGGGAAAAACCATCCAGGTATAAAACCTTTTATTTCACACTTTCTCTGCAAAATGGCAGTAGGAAACATGCCCCGGGATAAGCTGCCTTCCAAGAGGGGGTTCCCGTTTACAGATATCCCGTGACATATAGCATCTGTCTTCAAAACAACATCCCTTTATTTCCCCTGTAACTGCCGTTACATCTCCTTTTAGAATGATTCTGCCTTTATGGGCATCCAACCCGGGTTCGGGAATGGCGGAAATGAGAGCTTTTGTATAAGGATGTGATGTGTTTTCAAAAAGACTCGCAGAAGGTGCGGATTCAACAATGTACCCCCTGTACATAACCAGTATCCTGTCCGAAATATGTTTGACCAGGGCAAGATCATGAGAGATGAAAAGTATGGAAAGGTAAAGCTCGTTTTTAAGCTCTTTTAAAAGATTAATAACCTGGGCCTGGATTGATACATCAAGAGCAGAAACCGGTTCATCACAAATAATAAGATCGGGCTTTACGGCGATAGTACGGGCAATGGAGATTCTCTGCCTTTGTCCGCCGGAAAACTCATGAGGATAATTAAAAAGATAATCCGGGGGAAGTCCCACCTGCTCGAGTATTTCCGATACCTTTTCCTTCCGTTTCCTGTTGTCTTTTATTATATGAAAATTCCGTAATCCCATGCTGATAATGTTATACACGATTTTTCTGGGATTAAGGGATGAATACGGATCCTGAAAAATATACTGGATTTTTTTTCTGTATGCTTTGAGTTGTTTTCCCCGGAACCTGCGGGTATTTTCTCCTGTATAATATATATCCCCTCTTGTGGGCTGTTCCAGGTGAACGATCATCCTGCCGATTGTTGTTTTGCCACAGCCGGATTCCCCGACAAGTCCTACAGTTTCCTGCGGATAAATCTTAAACGAGACATTCTCTACCGCGCGTATATATTCTTTTTGCATAAAGAGGATATTTGCACGAACAGGAAAATATTTTTTAAGTTTTTTTACTTCTATTATGGGAATACTCATAGGCTACCCTTTGCCTGTTTTTCATAAAGCCAGCAGGAAACATAGTGGTCCGTATCAATTAAAAAAAGCGGCGGCGGTATCTTTCTCATGCATCTTTTTATCTTTCTTATACACCGGGGCATAAACCGGCATCCTTTTAAATAATCGGCAGGGTGCGGTACGGAACCCGGAATCGATGTAAGCAGGCATCCTTCATCGGTAAGAAGCGGGATCGATGTCATGAGTCCCTCTGTATAGGGATGAAGCGGTGAATGAAAAAGGCTTTTACTGGATGCAATTTCAGCAAACCTTCCTGCATACATGACAATTACTCTTTTGCACATTTCCGCTACAAGACCGAGATTATGTGTAATAAGCAGGAGTGACATGTTGTGTTCCTGCTTTAGATTTTTTATAAGATCCATGATCTGTGCCTGTATTGTCACATCCAGGGCTGTTGTTGGTTCATCTGCAATAAGCAGCCGGGGTTTGCAAATCATGGCAGTAGCAATACCGGCACGCTGCCTCATCCCCCCGGACAACATATGGGGATAAGCTGAGTACACCCGTTCCGGGTAAGATAAACCGACTTCTTTCAGCATGAGGATGGTCTTTTCATAAATCTCCTTTTTTCTTAAACCAGGGAAATGGATGCGAAGCGGTTCACTTACCTGGATTCCTATCTTTTTTACCGGATTCAGGCTGGTCATGGGTTCCTGAAAAATTACCCCGATTTCCCTTCCCCGTATTTTTTTTAGATCCTCCGGTAGCATGGTAAGAATATTTTTCCCATGAAAAAAAATATTCCCTCCCTTTATAAGAGCAGGGGGAGAAGGAAGAAGTCTTATGAGTGCCATTGATGTGATGGTCTTTCCGCAGCCGGATTCCCCTACAAGCCCTACGGACTCACTTTCAGAAATAGAAAAAGAGATGGAATCGACAGCTTCAAAATGTAATTCCTCTACAGTAAATCCGATCGTGAGATTCTTTACATTCACAAGTTCATGATTTACATTCATTCCAGTGCTACTCCATCCGTGCATATTCCTTTGGATCCATCGCTTCCCTTAATCCTTCCCCCACAAATGCGAGAAGAAGGAGTGTAAGGAAAAGTGCTATAAATGGATAAACAGAAAGCCAGAAACTTGACAGGTGTTCCATCCCCTGGCGCATAAGTTCACCCCAGCTTGGGGTGGGTGCCGGTAATCCGAAACCAAGGTAATCGAGTGCCGAAAGGGTTTGTATTGCAGCGATTAAAGAAAAAGGAGCAAAAGTGATAATCGGGACAAGTGCATTAGGCAGGATTTCCGAAAAAAGGATTTTTATATCCCCTGTACCAAGAAGCTTTGCTGCATCAACAAACTGGAATTTTTTAATTCGCAGGAATTCCGCCCTTATATAATACGAAAGACCTATCCAGTTAAAGATCGACATCACGATAATAAGGGTATTGAATCCCTGGCCGAAAATATTTCCTGTTAGAATAATGATGTAGAGAAATGGGAGGGCAGAAAGTATTTCAATAAAACGCTGTGCAGTGAGGTCAAAAAAACCACCGGAATACCCCTGGAGTGCACCAATAATGACGCCTATGATAATTTCTATAATAAGCAGAATAATAGCAAAGGACATGGAGACCCGGAAGCCGTAAAGCAGTCTGGCAAAAACATCCCTCCCCCTGTCATCTGTTCCAAGAAGATGCCTGCCGTCCGGCGGGGTAGGCGGATTCTTTGTTAACTCATTTAGATTTGACGTGTACGGACTGTACGGAATGGGCGGGAACAGGATAAAATTTCCTTTTGTACTGGTAAACCTGTCTGTTTTTGAAAGTTCCCGGTATTGAGTCTCGGTATCATAGTTCCCGCCAAAGGTTTTATCCGGATAAAGATTATATGCCGCAAAAAAATAGAGTTTCCCATTATACTGGATTAAAATAGGTTTGTCGTTTGCAATAAGTTCACTGAAAAACGATATAACATACAGGATAATGAGTATGAAGAGGGATACTATCGCGCGTTTAATTTTAAAAAACCGTTTTATCCGTCTTGTTGTTTCAGGTGAACTCTTGAACACTCTTTATGCACTCCTTAATCAAAACTTATCCGCGGATCGGCCAGGGCCAGACTGAAATCGGAAACCAGGCGGCCGACCAGGTTTAATAAAGATTGGATAACGATCAATCCCAGTACTACCGGGTAATTACGCTGAATAATTGCATTATATGCCAGGAGTCCCATGCCGGGTATATTAAAGACCTTTTCGATAAGGATTGAACCTGCAAAAAAAACTCCGAAAAAACTCCCAAGACCTGTAAGGATAGGAATAAAAGCATTCTGGAGTGCATGATGCACCACAACCTTTTTATAGGAAAGCCCTTTTGCTAAAGCGGTTTTTATATAATCCTTTCCCAGTTCTTCCATAAGAGAATTTTTCATAAGGGTGGTAAGGAGTGCAAAACCGCCGATTGTATAACAGAGTACAGGCAGGATCATATGGTGGATATAATCAAGGACCTTTTTATAGAAGGGCAGGTATTCAAAATTATCCGAAACAATCCCGCCCAGGGGGAAGATGTTCCAGAATGAACCACCTCCAAAGAGAACGAGCAGAAGAATCCCCAGGGCAAATCCCGGAATTGAATAGCCAATATACACGATAATGCTGGATATACTGTCAAAAAGGGTATTGTGCTTTAACGCTTTGGCGATTCCCAGGGGGATGCAGATAAGGTAGGCAAGGAAAAATCCGGTAAGCCCAAAGGTCAATGAAATGGGGAACCGTTCTGCTATTTCGGAAAGCACAGGCCTGTGAGTACGGAAGGAGTCTCCGAAATCACCTGCAATAACCCGGGAAACCCAGTAAAAATATTGTGCTACAACAGGTTTGTCAAAGCCATATATTTTTTTAAGCCGTTCCACCTCTTTGCTTTCCACGGAACGGCTCATCATTCCTTTACTCCCGGAAAGCATCTTCTGTATTGCTTCTTCCACAGGGCCCCCGGGGAGCATCCGGGTAATGAAAAAACAGACAATAGTAATGCCGAAGAGAGTAGGGATAATAAGTAATAAACGGCGTATCAAATAACGGAACATGGTTATTTCTGCGGCTCCAGGGATGCATCATAGTATATACTAATTGGCTCGGGAACAAGTGTATTCCCGGCTTTTACAGCATTTTTTAAAGCCGAAAGTTTTTCTTTTTCAATCCACCAATCACTAAAGATCGAATCTTCATCAACATACTTTTTCAATATCTTTGGTTCCATGCCGAATTTATTCCAGTACATCAATCTCGTGTACGGGGCAGACCAGAGAAGAATCGTGGGAATATCCCTGGTAAGAATACTATCTATCTCTTTCATTAACGCTATGCGTTTTTTAATATCAAACTCTTCCAGGTAGATGTCCAGAAGCGCATCGACATCGGGATTCTTATACCCTGCAATATTGTTCGTATTCGGTTCATCCGCATAGGTGGACCGCCAGAGATCTTCTATACCCGGGAATAATGTTCCCCCCCAGGATATCCAGATCATGTCATAATCATAATCCGTAAATACCTTTTTTCTTATTGATGATGGGGCGATTAAAGCAAGATTCACTTTCACCCCCACCTTTTCGCATTCTTCTTTAAAAATAGTAAGATGCTTTTCCAGGGACTGGCTTGAATACGTAAATTCGATCTCGAAACGTTTATTTTCTTTATTCAAAAGGACCCCATCGGTATCCACCCTGTCCCATCCGGCTTCTGCAAGAAGCATTCTCGCCTGGTCGGGATCAAACCCTAAAAGGGGAAGATCTTTATCATTATTAAAATACCCGGGAAAATATGACCGTAAAGCCTGGTACTGGTTAAACATTATTTTTTCATTAATCAAATCAACATTAAGTAGAAGTGCCAGTGCTTTCCTGACCCGGATATCCTGGAAGATTGGTCTGCGGAGATTAAAATAAAAAGCCTGAAAGCCATAGGGTTTATAATTCCAGACCTTTTTCGGAATAAGCCAGTTGTTTTTAATTTGTTTGGGGGGATTACTTTCCGTATATTCCACCCAGGTCGCGGCGATGTTTACCTCTGTTACATCAATGTCTCCTTTTTTCAATGCCTCAAACCGGATGTTGTCATCACTTAAGAATTTATATTTGATTTTTTGAAAATTGTAAAACCCCTGCCTGTAAGGAAGCATCTTTCCCCAGTAATTATCCCGCTTTTTAAGCAGAACATACCGGTCTGTTTTCACATCTTCCATTATATAAGGACCGCTTCCAGGAGGGAGCATGAGATTAAAATACTTGTTAAAATCCTTTCCCTCAAACTCTTTTTTGGGCAATACAAATAAAGTGAATGCTTCAATAAATGCTGTCCATCTTTTTTTCTTTGCCTTGAACACCACGGTCTTTGAATCAGTGGCAACAACTTCGTTAAAATCCTGTTCAAACCCCATCCTGAAAAGCCCGGTAAGATTGTCCGGGTTCATAATCGTATTATAGGTAAAAAGAACGTCATCTGTTGTAACAGGACTTCCATCTGCCCACCGTGCATTATCATTTAAATGAAAGGTATAGGTGAGTTTGTCTTCACTTATTTTCCATTCTTTTGCAAGAACCCCCCGTATATCCAGGGTGTCGGGATCCCGTTCGCAAAGGGGTTCATAAAGAAGGGATGCAATCTGGATGGAAAGGGTGTTGTAATCAATATAAAAGTTCAGGCTGTCCGGCATTGCAACAGTGCCGGATACAAGCGTATTTTCATCACTCAACATATCAAGCTGGTCTGTTTTTTCCCCGCACCCTGCGAAAAGGAAAAGAATAAGAATAATTGGAAGTACATAGTATCTCATACTGGCAAATCCTCCTTCTTATCATGTTTTTTCCATGAAAGTTATAAAAGTATATACAAATGAATATGATGCCGCAACCTTAAAACATGAAAAAAAGATGCTGCTTTAACAGGAAAATGGAATAACATATATCCGGATGACTTTCCCTTTCCCGTATTCTTTTATTACTTTTAAAAGAGGAATGTTTATGATAAAAAAAGTTGTTCTTTACAGTATAATGTGTATAATAATTACCTTTTGTTCTGCCGGTTCAAGGAATCCTGATAATACCTGTAAGAATATACCAATAATGGAGGTAAATATGGGACAAACAGAGTTTACGACAATCGGGGGTGGGTGTTTCTGGTGTATGGAAGCCGTATTTGAACGTCTTAAAGGTGTGTTACATGTTACCTCCGGTTATGCCGGAGGATATACAGAAAATCCGGGATATAAGGATGTCTGTACAGGGAATACAGGGCATGCCGAGGTTATCCAGATTGCTTATGATCCCGGGATCATCAGTTTTAAGGATATTCTTGTCATATTTTTTAAGGCGCATGATCCAACAACAGTGAACAGACAGGGGGCCGATGTGGGGACCCAGTATCGTTCGATTATCCTTTATCACACAAAAGAACAGAAAGAAATTGCGGAAAATTATATAAATGAACGTAATAAAAGCGGTCTATTTACGAATGATATTGTTACAGAAATAAAACCCCTTGTGCATTTTTACCAGGCAGAGGAGTATCATCAGAATTACTTTAAAAAGCACCCGGACCAGGCGTATTGCAGAATCGTGATTACACCAAAGTTGGAAAAACTTGATTTGGTTGAATAAGGATATTACAAAAGTCTGATTCCCATTTATCCTCGCTTGTATAAACCGGGATTTTGTTACTTCCATATGCAAAAAACCACTTCTTCGTTTGCTTCAAGGGAACTGTAGAAATAGTACAAGAGTTATGGGGGTGGGAATTTCCAATCAGGTAGTACCTCTTGACAAATTTTTATTTTCATGAAGGTTTTTTTTAATAGTTCACTTACTTCTTAAAA
>JAFGQK010000080.1 GCA_016935735.1 Spirochaetales bacterium
TAAGCCCACAACCCAATTAACAAGCTATCCAGGTTCTTTTAATGATACTGGTCTATTTAACCTGGCGGCCAACGTTTATCTATTTTGACTTAAAATCTTGTTAAAATAACATACGAATCATAATACCAGTACCCACTCAAACCAATACTTGATAACAAGGAAACGTTTGCGAACATAGGCTGCAATGGGGAATATATCCTTGAATTTATTATTTCCATTATATAATAATTATGATAGTATGGAATTTAAGATGATCTTTCCGGGATATCAAATAAAGAAACAGATTTATAAGAGTAGGTATTCGACAATCTGCCAGGGAAGCCGAAAATCTGACAATGCACCTGTCATCATTAAATTTTTAAGTAAAGAATATCCTTTACTGGAAGAATTAGTCCGTTTCAGGAGGGAATTCCACATTGCAGCCGGATTGAGCGGTAATAATATCATTAACGTCTACAGTCTGGAAAAATATAATGATAGTCTGGCAATAATAATGGAAGATTTTGGAGGTAAATCGGTATCAACAATATTACATACTCATCAACTCTCCATAATAGATAAGCTAACAATATCTTTAAAAATGACTGAAGCATTACAGCAATTACATCAGCAAAACATTATTCATATGGATGTTAATCCCTCTAATTTTATCTGTAATCCGGATTCAGGTCTATTAAAAATTATTGATTTCGGAATTTCAATTGAAATAACAAAGGAAAGGACACAATCCCTGGATTTAAATATTCTGGAAGGAACATTGTACTATATTTCTCCTGAGCAGACAGGAAGAATGAATAGAAATATTGATTACCGGACCGATTTCTACTCACTCGGTGTGACATTCTATGAACTTTTTACAGGCCAGTTACCATTAACAGGGGATGATGAAGTGGAAATTGTTCATGCACATATTGCCAGTACGGCTATCCCACCAAAGAAGGTACTTCCTGAACTTCCTTTTGTATTATCTGATATTATTATGAAACTATTATCAAAAACTGTGGAAGACAGATATCAAAGTGCATCGGGATTAAAAAATGATCTTGAGTATTGTTTACAGGAACTAAAGAAAAAGGGGGAAATCAATACATTTCCAATAGCCCAAAAGGATTTTTCCAGCCGGTTTCAGATTCCACAGAAATTATATGGAAGAGAAGAAGAAATTGAAACCATAATAAACATATTTAATAAAGTGGCAGACGGCCGTATGGAATTATTATTGGTGAAAGGGTATTCCGGTGTTGGAAAATCTTCGGTGATTCAGGAAATCTATAAACCAATTGTGAGCCGTAATGGTTTTTTTATTTCCGGTAAATTTGATGAACTTGAAAAAAATAATCCTTATAGCGCGATCATTCACGCTATAGAGGATTTGGTACGGCAACTACTTTCTCAAACACATCTTCAACTGCAAAACTGGAAAAAACGGTTACTCTCCGCCCTAAAACCCAATTGTCAGGTAATGATTGAATTGATTCCTGAACTAAAACAGATCCTTGGCCCCCAGCCACAGGTTGCACAACTGAATCCAGGGGAGGCACAACAGAGATTTCAGATGGTTTTCCATGAATTCCTTCAGGTCTTTGCCCGGGGAAATCATCCATTAGTTATTTTTCTGGATGATCTGCAATGGAGTGATCTTTCGACCCTGGATCTGGTTACCTACCTGTTCACCACACAGGAAATACATCACCTGCTTTTTATCGGTGCATACAGGGAAAATGAAGTGCAGCCCGGGCATCCACTTCTCACTATGCTTGAAGAAATAAAGAATAAAAATAAGGGCGGATATCTTTCATTTCATCAACTGCTTTTACAACCCTTACAAAAACCTGTTGTAAATCAATTCCTGGCCGATACATTCCATTGCAATACATCTGCAACAGAATCTTTGTCATCTTTAGTTTTTAAGAAGACCGGGGGAAATCCCTTTTTTATAAACCAATTACTTGATTCATTGTACAGGAAGGGAATATTTATATTCAAAGAAGGTGAAAAACGCTGGAATTGGGATATTAAAGAAATAGAAAAATGTGCAATAAGTGATAACGTGGTTGATTTTTTAGTACAGCGGCTTGAGTCTTTTTCATCAGAAATACAATGCGTTCTTGGTCTTGCTTCATGTATTGGCAGTAAGTTTATAACAAAGACATTGTCTTTACTATGTGAACAGTCCTTTTATAAAACAGCCAGAATTTTATTGAAGGCAATAGAATATGATTTAATCCTTCCGCTAAACAGTAATTACCGGCTTATCTATTTTCAAAAAGAAGAAGAGGCTTTCCCTGAAATAGAAGTAAGCTTCCGTTTCCAGCATGACCGTATTCAGCAGGCAGCCTATTCTTTAATACCTGAAAATGAAAAACCGGGAGTACACCTGAAAATAGGCCGCTTGTTATTAAAATCTTTTCCCAAGAAAGTACGCATGGAGAATATATTCGACCTGGTCAATCATTTGAATATCGGCCGGGACTTAATTCGTAATAAAAAGGAACGAATAAGATTGGCAAATCTGAATTATGATGCAGGAAAAAAAGCAAAAAGGACCACAGCTTATGCAATTGCCGCAGGTTATTTCAGGACAGCCATATCTTTATTATCCAGGGAAGAATGGGAATCAGATTCCCATAAACTGTTTACATTATCCTTTGAAGAGGTAGAAGCAACCTTTTTTTCAGGTAAAAGCAGCGAGGCGGGAAAACGTTGCCGGAATCTCTTTGATCTGGCAACAAACAAACTCGATAAAGCCGCTGTTTATGATCTGGAGGCCAGGATACTTGATTATCAAGGTGAAAAACGTGAAATAATTCTGGATAGATTGCGGGAGGGCTTAAAGTTGTTTGATATGCACCTCGAGGCAGATTATAAGGAGGTAGATCAAAAAATACAAATTGGTTTAGGAAAAATGAAAAAGCACTTTGAGAAAACACCAGTCGATGCGTTGCTTCATCTTCCTCAAATGAAAAACAGGGATATACGTATGGCGATGAATCTATTGTTTCAAGCTATTCCTGCTGCCATACAAAGCTATTTCCCGCTCTTTGTTTTAATCGAATTATCGATGTTTGACATTGCCTTAACGCACGGTTTTACCCCGGTATCCTGTAAGAATTTCATCGATTGCGGAATTATCGTTGGTTCTCTTCTTTCAGATTATGAGACCGGTTATAAGTTGGGCGAAGTTGCATATACACTTATAGAAAAATATAAAATAGAAACCCTGAAACCTCCGGTCTATTTTATATTCAGTACATTTATCTCTCACTGGCGGAAACATTATAAGGAAAGTCTTGATTATTTTGATTTAGCCTACCGCGTAAGTCTTGAAACAGGCGATCTGTTGTATGCAACCCATGCCTGTGTTCATAAATTAAACCGTCTTTTCTATACAGGTGAAAATCTGAATAATTGTGTGCAGGCAGCGGAGCAAGTTGTAGTCTTTCTCTCTGAAATAAATGCTGATTTTATGTTGATTCTGATTCACATTATTCTCCACTTTATACAACGCTTGCAGAAAGTTCCCGGTAAGAATAAAGAGATCGATCTGGAAACAGAGGAAAAGAAGTTATTTGAAAAAGTGAAAGGATTTAATAATCTGTTTATTTCCTGCACCTTTGGCCAGTACAATACACTCATCAATTATTTATTGGATGATATGGATACTGCCTGGAAGTGGAATAATTTTTCAGAACCTTATATCCCGGGCGCGATCGGGCATTTTCACATGGCAGACCATGTAATGTTTCAATCCTTACTTTTCATTAAAAAATGGAAAAGCGCTGAACCGGGGGAACGGGAGCACATAACGGCGATACTCTCCGGAAACCTTGTAATGCTGAAATTATGGTCGGACAATTGTCCTGAGAATTTTTCCCATAAATTTTATTTGCTTTCTGCAGAATTTGCATCCATCCGGGGAGAAC
The DNA here is from genome assembly GCA_016935735.1 of Spirochaetales bacterium. GTDB lineage: Bacteria > Spirochaetota > Spirochaetia > SZUA-6 > JAFGRV01 > JAFGRV01. The sequence continues at coordinate 3,924 of JAFGQK010000080.1, forward strand.
CTCTTGAGACTGTCATTCATCATTATAAAATGGCTCTCGAGTCAATTAATAAGAATGATTTTATACACATGAAAGCCCTTATTAATGAATTACAGGGAAATTCCTGGCTGGAAAAAGGATATGAGACTATCGGGAAAATCTTTATCCAGAATGCGTATTACCATTACAAACAGTGGGGCAGCCCTGCGAAGTGTCATCTGTTGGAACAGAAATATCCGCAATGTTTTATTGATTACCATACATCCGGGGAAAGGACGGGATCACATACACCACTGACAGGCAGTCATACAAGGGCAGCCAGCTCTCTCGATATGGCAACTATAATCAAATCGACACAGGCCATCTCCAGTGAGGTAAAGATAGATGTGCTTTTAAAAAAAATTATGAAAACGATTATTGATAACACCGGGGCCCAGCATGGTTGTCTTTTATTAAAACATGAGAAAGATGATACATTATGTATTGAAGCGATACGATTAAAAAATTCAGAAGAAATAACAGTATTGCAATCCCTCTCCGTTCATGAATGCAGGGAGTTGTGCCCGGAGATAATCCAGTATGTATCCAGGACCCTGGAAAGTGTTGCGATTGGTAATGCATGTCATGAAGGTGATTATCAACATAACGCATATATTATGGCAAATAAAATAAAATCAGTAGTGTGTATTCCTATTATATATCGTAAAGATATTAAAGGAATTGTCTATCTGGAGAATAATTTACTGGAAAATGTATTTACCAAAGACAGAATAGAGGTAATAAAGATATTATCTTCCCAGGTATCCATTTCCATAGACAATGCCAGGCTTTATGAGAATCTTGAGGAGAAGGTAAAAGAAAGAACTATTCAATTAAAAGCGGCAAATGATAAACTCAAAGAAATGTCGTACCAGGATCCTTTAACGAAACTGCACAATCGCAGGTATGTATATGAATTTGTTATTAAATTATCAAGTGAATATATAATGAAGATTAACAGGGTTATACATAATAAGGATAAAAGGGGCATAACAATAAATAATCACGTAATGGGTATTTATATGATTGATATTGATCATTTTAAAAAGGTTAATGACACCTATGGGCATAAAGCAGGAGATAAAGTATTGACCGGTCTATCGGCATTATTAAGGAAAATGATCAGATCGAATGATTTTATTGTTCGCTGGGGCGGAGAAGAATTCCTGATTATATTATATAATACAGAGCCCGGATACCTGAAGGTATTTTCCAAAAAAGTATTACAGACTATCCGGGAAACTCCAATCAACATAGCATATAATAAGAAAATACCTATTACCTGTTCAATGGGTTGTGTAAAACTGCCATTAAATGTATTGGTCCCGGATTTATTAACCCTGGAACAGACTATAAATGTAAGTGATTTTGCATTATACATGGCAAAAGAAAGCGATAGAAACTGTGCAATTCACCTTACATTGATGAAACAAGTAATTGTTAATAAAAGTTTACAACAATATTTAATCTATTTATCGAAAGACTCTAAAGTAAATAAGAAATATATTGATATAGAGTGTGTACGGTAATTTTCCCACTTATCCGGTTTTATCTTCTTTTACAAACTACTCGAATTTCAGCGATAGCTAATAAACTGTGCTACCGTTATCACAATAACGGGCATATGCCCACATCGGAAATTATGATACTTCTAAAATACTGGTTCTTTCGGCAATATTCATATCATCAAGATTTAAAAGAATTGGCAGTATTTCATAATGCCAATCATCCCTGGTAAGCCGTTTTATGGTGATCGAACAATTGGTGCAGGTGTAAATAACATCAATAATATCCATTAGTGTATAAAACCCATTGGAATTACAATAGTGAAGTTCGGTAAAATCGAGATCACAGGAATATACCGTTTCTTTATCCAGTTTCATAGTAAGCTCTTCAATAAAGGATGCAAGTTCTTTATCCGGATTATCAACCTGGATAACTCCTTTAAAATGAATAACCAGCTTTCCGTCATCCAGCATTGCTACACAGGTAAAAACACTTGATCCTGCTTCAATAATTTCTCCATATGTTAATATTATCATATATCACTCCTTGATTTTATTATTGATATAACCGTCATATAAGCATTCTTTTTATTATACTTTACCGAAATATTTTTAGTATCTTCAATAATCAACCTTAAGAACCCTAATCCTCCTGTTAATCCTGCTTTCCGTCTTTCCGCTATAATTTGAGAGAAGTAGGTCTTCTGGTCATCTATTTTTTTTATAGTTGTTATATAATTTTTCACTTTCAAGAATTGATCTTCATTTGTTTTATTTTTTACTTTAATAATAACAGTTTCAGGATTAATTGATAATAGTACTTTGCACTTGCTGGATTTATCCTCGATATGATCAACAACATTATTTAACAACTCACAAAGAATCACATATATCCTCTGTGCAAGGGGTTCTGAATAAAAATATTTGATAAGTAACTTGTTGATATTTCCAAGTAAATTTGATACATGGTAAGTAAAATTATACAAAGGATCAATTGTCACAGCAAGAGAAAGTGCAGGTTTTTTGTTTTGAATCTCTATCTTTTCCATTTCGTTTCCTCCTTAAAATCTTAAAATAAGTAATGTAATATCATCTTGATCGTATCGCCGGAATGCAATATAGTCCTGCAGACAAATATTTAAAATTTCACTTACTCTTTTATTCCTGTGTTGATAAGCAAGTTTGTTAAGTCGTTTAACAGAGTAATCATTCTGAAATTCATCCTGTGCTTCAACAATACCATCTGTATAAAGGACGAGAAGATCATTATGCAACACCGGCAGTGTATATTCAGAAAATGACCCTTTCCTGAGTCCTAGAAAATTATGATTTTTTTTAAATGTGTGGATTTTTCCATCGTGAATAAGCATTCCGAATCCTCCTGCACACAAATAACTGATAACATTATTCATAAATACAACAAGATTAACTGCAACATAACGTTTTATTCTTTTAAAAAATGGCAGCGATATGTTGTTTATATGTTCGATGATTTCTCTTGGTGAATCCAGGTTTTCCATAATAAGCATAAACTGGGATTTCAGGTATGCCATAATTAAAGCAGCAGAAACACCATGTCCGGAAATATCAAAAACACCTATGGCATTATACCCCTGCCGGGTCGTAAAAAAATCGAAATAATCACCACCGACTTGGTCAAGTTGTTTGTTGTAAAAAGCCAGTTCAAAGGGCATATTCTTTTCTCTGGAAAAAGTTGGAAACAAGGCTTTTTGTATACCATGCGCCACATTAAGATCCTCCTGGATCAGGCGGTACACATGCTCAAGTTCTTTTTCCTGTTCATCAAGTTTTTTATATGCAAGTGTTAAATTTTCATTCGTTGCTTTCCAGAATGTATTATTTCTTTCAAAATCCAATTGTAAACCTTTATATTTCCAGAAAAATTTGACCAGCTCTTCATGGGTGAGATTAAAATTCCCCGGTAAGAGCGGCGTTCTGGATTCAAGAAACTCATCCAGTTTCATAATTCCTCTTAATGAAATTCAATAGTAATAATATCTGAATTATTACTATTGTTGACAACATCGACGTAATCCAGATCACCAGGTGCTTTCATACCACCAATAAGAACTCCACATTCCATTTTCCTGTTAAAAGGTGTGGTGGATTGTACAACTGCTTTGCCGTCATCTTCGTTAATGGACTTTAATTCGAAATTTCCAACCTGGTCACTTGTTCCTTTAATAACACTTGCATACCCTTCTGAACTTGTCTGAAAATGCAGGAAATCGACTCCCCTGTTTATTATGCCTTTTCCGGGGCCGTAATTATACCATGAAAACATCATTTCCATACCCACACGTGTTAAAATAGCGTCTGCATTTGTGTAAGACTGGAGTACGATTTTTTCAAGTTCAGACCACCGGCTAAGAGGATACCATGAAGTAGGTTGTATTTCATTAAGAAAATTTGTTACTTTTTTACCAGCAATAATATTTAAATTTAAACATGCCTGGGCGTATCCCATGACAAGAGCGCCAAATACTTCTAATGTTTGACACATTCTCTTCACCTCCACGTATTTATTTAGTGATAAGCAAATATTGCTATTAATGGAATCGATTTGTATCCAAGTCTTACCAGACCCTCTCCAACTTTAAAGTCACAATAAGAAGGTAATTGAACAGAAACATCATGAAACTGATACGGTTTAAATCCTGCCCGGATTAACCTGAACATCCAGCTTCCTAAATCTTCATGCCGTTCACTCCGCAGGTAGTCACTTGCTCCAAAAATATCCCTGATTTCTCTTCCAAAGAATTTATCTTTAATAAGGAATTTGTGTTCTCCTTCAATAGATGCCTGGTCAATCAAGGTAAATACAGTAGAAAAATGATTCCAACAGTTCCTGGCTCTTCTGGATAATAGTTCAATATCATGGTTCGAGTTGGGCTCTATCAATGTAAACAACCGGGGATGAAGCGATTTTAATTTACAGAATATATCTGTCCTGTAATCTGTATCATTTATCGGATGTGAAATATGATGCAAGGAATATGCTGCATTTATTATTAAGTTTTCACCAGCAATTTCCTTAACAAAATTATAATCTCTTGCTGAAAAATTTTCTAACAGATTACAGATAGGGTAGTAATTAAGATCAAAATAAACTTCGGATTTCAGTTTATCAAATAATTCTTCTGTAAACCGGATATTATCTATATCTGGATCCAATCCAATTATATTTATCTGCTTAATATTAATATTTTTTTCACCTATTGTATTTATAAGGGATTCAATTTGCTTCCCTTTTCCTATCCCAATATCAAAAAGAGTGAAAATGAGCATTTTATTTATTGCATGTTCGATATATTGATTTGCAATAAAATGACTGCTTTTTACTTGTGGGTATGCTTTCGTCATTTCATAAAATAGCACAATCTGCGGAATATCAAACTTTTGCAGATATATATTTTTTGTAATTATTGATTTTCTATCCACCCGTGCAATTAATGCGGATGTAAAAATGTGCAAGAGGAGTTTTTCGTTAGATGTTTTATGAGATATATGTTCTTCCAACATTTTCTCTGCCCTGTTTTTCGCTTCATTAAGTTTATTATCTATAACAAGCTCACATAATGAATCAAGCTCTTTATATGATGTTTCGAATAACATAGCGTCCTCCAAAAAGATTATTTTACTCTTTTCTTTACTTTTCCCGTTTCAGGTATTTTTAATATAAACTTTGTTCCTTTTCTTTCCCTGGTTGCGACACTCACTTTTCCATGCAACTCACACATCGAACTTTTTACAATATCCAGTCCATATCCCCTTCCTGATAATTGTGAAACCATGTCTGTGGAACTGAAATTCGGAGAAAACAGAATTTGTATAAGCTCCTCTTTGGAGATTATCTTATCACAATTTCTTATAAGATGTTTATCCATAGCTTTCTTTTGAATAGTATCAAAATTAATCCCTCTTCCATCATCCGAAATTTCAATAACATAATCATTATCCGTTTTAAACAAATGAAGTATTATGTTTCCTTTTTGCTTTTTGCTTAACGATAACCGCTCAAATGAATCTTCAATACCATGGTAAATGGCATTTCGTAATATCTGGATAATAGGATTTTTGAGTTTATTCAAACAAGGCAGTTTATCGATTTCTTTTTTTATGGATAATTGAATCTCCTTGCCCTGTTCTTTAGAGAGATTTTCTGTCATCCTTTTTAATGATACGATAAAGTTGTCCAGCTTTCCATCTCTGGAACAAGAACCATGCAGGGCAGCGCGTTCATAAAACTTCAGCAGCCTTGTATTCGTTTTATCAATCGTTCTGAATTCATTCCAAATGTGATCAACCATTTTCAGTATCTTTTCTTTGATTGATTTAATTTTTATAGTATCTTCTTTATCCCACTCGGAAAAAATGTCCTCAAGGGCATGTGCCAATTGAGCAATATGATTAAGTTCAAAATATTTTGCAGTGCCTTTAAGAGAATGTATTTGTCTGAAAAATTCATTTCTTAATTTTATATCTTCTAATTCATTTATATGCTGCTTTATATTTTCGAATATACTGCTTGATTCGTTTATAAAGTCAAAAAAAGCATCCGGGCCGGAACGAAGTATCGCAAGAATGGATTCAATTTCTGCCTTGTATTTTGACTTTTCTTTTTCCAGTTGCTTTTTCATATGTATTTCCCTGGTTTTATCTTCAAATATTATCATGATATGCTCTATAACTTCCTTGTTATAAATCCGTATAAATTTGGCATTCACCACTTTTTCAATGGTTTTGTTATTTCTTTTTATAAATATGGTTTTATCTACCATAGGATTTATTTCCTGTATTATTTCCGGGCTGGCAAGTGTTTTAGAAAAAAGTATTGCAATATATTTTCCCAATTCCTTTCGCTCTTTTTGAAATACTTTTTTATCCGGGTATAAGAAGTCAAGAATATTACATCCTTTTATTTTATCTGTAAGAAATAACCGTGACATATATTTTGAATATTGATCCAGGATAATTAAATTTTTATCTATCAATAAAAGACCTTCTGTAATATTGTCAAGATATTTCTTATTAAGATTATATGCTCTTTCCAGTTCCTGTTCCTGTATATCCAGCTTTTCGTATGCAGTCTTTAAATTTTCATTGGTTGCAGACCAGAAAACATTATTCCGTTGGAGGTCCAGGAGAAGCCCCTTGTATTTCCAGAATAACTTTTTAAAATCATCATGATTCAAAGTGTACTCCTTGACCGCCGGTGGACTGTGTAAGGATAATACTTCATTTAATGTCATACCAGACTCCTTTCATCAAAAATCCTGCATTTTTTTTAACCCGTGATAAAAGATCCCATATTTCTTTATGAAAATGAAAAATTAATCTTTATCTTTTAAAGAAACATTAACGGTGAAATCTCCTAATTCACTTTCAAAAGGGATGGTTATAACCGGCACATCTTTAGGCCAATTAATTTTATATTTGCTCCCTGTAATAACACCCGGGAGAGATATGGTAAGTTTGAAATCCAGTAAATCTTTTTTAGCATTCCCGGCAAGAATATTTACAAGTTCTCCTACGCCATCTATAACTTCCCTGGTTAATGCAAAATAATTTTTCTTCGAAAAACGGGAGACCATTTTTATTGCAGTCTCCCTTTCAAAACTGAGAACAACCGCACCTTTTGTGTCTCCTGCAAGGCCGATAATGGCGGAAATCTCATGAAGATTTTGTGCATCCTTATTGATATATGGATTCTTGTTTGTTAATTTAACATCGAGAAATGTTTTGAATAGGTTTATCGAAGCATTTAAAAATGGATTAATAAAAACAGCTTTCATTACGTTGCCTCCTGTTATTTTGTGAAATACTTTGAGATTTTTTCCCATAAAACCCGGTCTTTTATGGGTTTTACAATATAATCTGTTACTCCTGCTTCGATGGCTTCCATAACATTGTATTTTGCAGCTTCGGAAGTAATCATGATAATAGGTGTGCTACTGTACTGCTCCATTCCTCTTAATGTTTTTAAAAGCTCCAAACCATCAAGACCGGGCATATTCCAATCAACAAGAAATATATCAATTGGTTCTTTCCTGGCAAACATCAATGCTGTTGTTCCATCCTGTGCTTCCAAAAAACTCTCTTCCGGAATCTTATTTTCCAGAAGAATGTTTTTATGAATATTTCTCATTACCATTGAATCATCAATAATTAAAATTCGCACAAGCAGACCTCCTTAAAGTTTCGAATAGTTCGAATAGATTATAGAATAAGTAAATGATTATATGTTTGGAACAAACATATATGGAGAAAAGTTTGTAAAAATTATTTTTTTGTAAGAAAATATTTCCTGGAAATGATAAAAGATAGAATACAGCTTGTGCTCTTTGGATGTTGATTATGAATGATATTACTGTATAGTTTAATAATATGCATATCCGGATAATAAGAAATGCTAATGAAACTACTTTTATTCTTGCATTAAATAAATGTACTTTATATTGTATTTTCTTAAAAATATACATGTAAAAGCTCCTAAATCATTTCAAATCCTCCTTCTTGAATTATTTAGAATTAGCTTTTACGATCTTTTTTGCGATCTTTTTATCTCTATTAATTATTATAATGGAGTAATAATTTTAAAGTCAAGGAAAAAGATGATTTTTTTTGTATTTTCACGTTAAATAATTACTGTTTAAGCCTTTGGGTGGGAATTTCCAATCAGGTAGTACCTCTTGACAAATTTTTATTTTCATGAAGGTTTTTTTTAATAGTTCACTTACTTCTTAAAA
>JAFGQK010000081.1 GCA_016935735.1 Spirochaetales bacterium
GGTCTCATTAACCTGGCGGCCAACGTTTATCTATTTTGCTTAAAATCTTGTTAAAATAACAAGATTTTAAGTCAAAATAGCATAAGTTGTATTTGTATTGTATTGAATGATTTAACATTTTTAATTCCAAAAATTTTTTACTATTTCATTAGCTAAAATTTTTAAGAATATCTAATATAATTCATCTGAGTAATCCGCTAAATCCGCGGAAATCCGTAGTTTTTATACCTGTAGTAATCCGTCATTATCCAGACGAATTATATCCCGGCCGGGTTAATGAAATTCCTGAGCAGATTCAATAAATTCCTTTATCTCGTTCTGGATTTCCTTCCAGACAGTAGCGTAACAGATGAGCATGGGAATAAGACCCATGAAAAATATCCGTACTGCCGCAGAAGGGGCAAATGCACTGTAATAAATCATGGTTTTGTCTTTCTTCTGGATAAGCCTTACGGATACACCTGTCCAGGCACTTTTTTTTACGACAAAATCCGTACCCAGGAGCCGGGATTCATACACCTCGTATTTTCCTGAAAAATGATTTTGAAAAATTTCAAAAAGCCTTTCTTTTGACAATTCAGGTTTATGGGAAATAATCTCTTTCGGCATATCTGTTTCTTCCTTTCAATAAATAATGGATTAATCATAACGAAGGCTTAAGCCCACGACCCAATTAACAAACTATCCAGGTTCTTTTTATTATACTGGTCTCATTAACCTGGCGGCCAACGTTTATCTATTTTGCTTAAAATAGCATATAACTATACTAATAGACCCATATTCATTTTGCATCCGGATATAATACCCACATCTCCGGTTCACCTACAATCCGGGCAACATGATCTGCATAGCTTTTAAGGCATTCCCTGTTCTCATGAGTGGAGGATTCATAAAAATAGGCCTGGTTCCCGCTGCAATGGATCGAAAGCTGAACGGATTCACCGGTTTCCCTGTATTCCACCCTGCCCACGTGTTTGAGGGCGATAATATTAGTACTCTTTTCCTTTTCAGAAAAGGTAATATCCACCAGTACATTTCCTGCATGGCATCCGAACTCAAGCTTCGGGGGATCGGTTTTCCCGGTAATCTGAAAAAAGTAGTTGCTGAGTTTACTTTCCCATGGCTGGATAAGTGCAATAAACTCATTGATGACTTCCGCTGGTAAAAAAACCTTGGCCGCATTCTTTATCTGGGTTTGAAGATTCTGAAGTACAGTTTTGTTATTTTTTGATTTCTTCTGCTTACTCATTCTTTCAGTATAGTGTAAAGCAAACTCCTGACTTTGGGAAGAAAAAAAATTTTTTTTACTCGTTTTTTCTCTCCGGATACAGGGTTTTATACGGGTTCTCCGAGTACCGGTAAATCGTCGTGCTGAAAAGCCGGAGGAATTCCTCTTCTGTCCAGGGATGGTAGAGTTCTTCTACCCGTCTTTCACGGGAATAAGGAATAATATGCCGTTCACTGTTAAAAGAAAAGAGACAGAGAATAATAAAAATAATGTATAAATAAAACGGGAACTGACTCAAGCCGCGGAAAAAACCTGCTAAATGCTCCCCGGCAAGGTTAAAAAATTGAATAGCTAAAATACATACCAGATAACACGGGATAAGCCAGAACTCATAGTAATATGGCTCCCAGTACGTGACAAACAGAATATAGAGAACCAGGGAAAAAAGAATAAAAAAGAAACCACGTCTGTACCGTTTCCACATAACCGGGATAAAAATAAGGGGACAGAAAAGCCCGATAACGGAAAAGAGCGCTACCTGGTTATGGATAAAGCTCCCCTTTTCAAAAAAGTTTTTTACCTTATAATTGAATGAGAGTTTGTCATACCGTTTCTTTTCTTCTTTTACCGGGGAAAGGAACGCATTTGTATAACCGCGGAAAGGCTTTTTCGGGTCCCACTTTCTGTACCCATGACCATATCCGCGAAGACTACCATAGAAAAAAATCCATTTCTGAAAAATCCAATTTTTAAAGGGGCCATTAGAGGTATTGGGTGACGGTTTATCAAAAGGAAGGTGATACACCGAAACTCCTGTATAAAAATACGCAGCCCCGGTAAAAAGAAGGCAGATGAATGCCGCAATACAGATAAAGGAATAGCGGATTTTCGGTTTACGGTCAAACGCCGGTCTTTTGCCGGTGCGTATTTTCATAAATGGTGCCGGGTTTATTTCAGGGAAAAGAAAGGATGGAAGAAGTAAGGTGATACAGAATGCAACACAGGCAATTCCCATATATTGATGAAACATAATATTAAGAAAAAGAAGAATACCTGCAATAACGGCATAAAAAAACAGATAGTTCCTTGTTTTTGTAATCCTGTCCAGCATCCAGAGTGTCGCAGTTAATCCGGCAAGCGGGAAAATCGCTGTATCCACTTTTGCCGCAAAAACCAGGTATCCGTGACAGACACTTATCAACATCCCGCCCAGTAACCCCCAGAGGAATTTTCCTGTTGTATTTTTCAAATAGAGTACGGTAAAATAGATGCCGATACAGGCAAAGAGCAGGGAACGAATTCTGTTATTAAAGACAATATCGGTAAACCCTGCATTTCCCAGGTTTTTTTCAATAAACCGGTGAAAATGAATACCGCATATTTCTTCATGCAGATGAGGGGGATTAAAGATCGGTGTTATATCGAGTTTGATCGCCTTTATGATATTGTGTCCATACAGGGCCTGGTCCCAATCAACATACTGGGGCATAAAATGAAAGTGAAAAAGGAAATAGACAACACAGAGTAGAACCACGATAAGATAATGAAAATATGAAATACATCTTTTTATAATATGCATTTGTTCTATCTATATATCTTTTTTTGAGGTTTGAAAAGGAAAATACCACCCTGCCTGTTTTACCGTCCCGCATTCTTATAATAAATTCATTATTTTATTGGACAAACAGCTTTCCGGTATATACAATTTTTATTGTATAAGGAGGAATACGAAAATGATAACCCCAAAATTCTATAATGACAAAAAAATTGATGAAATATACCTGCCGCGGTTCGGCGAAATCAAGGAAGAAGCCTATAAGCTGGATATAAAGCCTTCGGCAAAGGATAAGGCAGGTGAAAAAACAGCAGCACTCCTCATCGATTTTCAGATTGATTTCTGCAATAAAGCCGGGTCCCTTTATGTGCCCGAAGCAGAGATAGATATAAGTAATTCCATTCAATTTATCTTAAAGAACTTTGAAAAGATCACCACTGTCTACCCCACCCTGGATACGCATATTGCTTTCCAGATTTTTTACGGACTCTGGTGGCTGGATGAAAACAACCATCATCCAGCTCCTTTTACCATTATTACAAAGGATGATGTGGAAAAAGGAAAATACAAACCCGTGGTCAAACCGGTCTGGAGCCTGGATTATATTAAAAACCTGGAAGATAATGCGAATAAGCCCCTCTGCATCTGGCCGGAGCATACGATGCTCGGGACACCCGGGCATGCCCTGGTTCCGGCACTCTATGAAATCTGTTATTTTCATTCCATAACCCGGAAATCCCAGACAAGCTTCCAGGTAAAAGGGGATATTCCTGAAACAGAGATGTACGGGGTCTTTTCTCCCGAAGTAAAAGTACCACAGAGCAGCAAAGGCGGTATCAACACAAACCTGCTTAAAATACTCGGTACCCATGATAAAATCGTCGTTATGGGTGAGGCAAAGAGTCACTGCGTTCTTGAATCGATCCGCCAACTCGTCGATTTTTTTCAGGACCAGCCTGAAACCCTTTCACGAATTTATATCCTTGAAGATTGTATGAGTTCGGTCCAGCACCCGGATATTGATTTCGAGGCGATTGCAAACAAGGAATTCGATACATTCAGAAAAAAGGGACTTCATATTGTAAAGAGTACCGATGATATATTAGTATAAGGAGGAAAGCCATATGAGTTCAAATCAGATTAATAATGCAGATGATCTTAAGAACCTGTTCACCAATGCGGTGAATGACGGGGATGTAGGCCAGGCTGCAAGCAGTATTATTATCAACAGCCTTGGCGGAACAAATATCGATGGATGTCTTGGTACGGATGTGGATGATCTTGAAACCGATGATGTAACAGTGGTCTCCCTGGTCCTGGATGCTTCCTATTCCATGAAATCGAATGAACAGGCAGTGCGGGAAGGATATAACAATCTTATCGAGGCCCTGGACAACTCAAAACAATCCGGTTCAATGCTGGTAAGCGCACGCACCTTTGCAAGTACCCAGAAACTCCTTTATGGATTTAAAAAGGTGGAAGAGATTGGAAAGATCGGGATGAAATACCTGGCAGAGGGGAATTCCACTGCTCTCTATGATACTCTTGTGGATGCGATGACCGGGATACGGGCATATGTAAAAAATCTTAATGACAATGGGATAAGAACAAAATGTATTGTTGTCGTTTTTTCCGATGGCGGGGATAATGATTCCCATAAGAATAAAGCTCCAGATGTAAAAACCCTGGCAGAGGATTTTATAAAATCAGAGATGTTCTACCTGGTATATGTCGGCTATAAACATGATGATTCCGATAACCTGGATGCTATTGCAAAAGAGGTGGGTTTCCCCAATGTGCTGACCGCAAATGCAACAGGGAGTGAAATCCGGAAAACGATGAACCTGGTGAGTAAATCGATTATCCGGACAAGTCAGTCACAAATCGGTCCCGGTAATTCGTTTTTCAGTTAGTAGACAAAATCCTTTATTATAATATCGATATCTTCCTGTTTTACATCCGATTTCCGTTCGAATGCAATCTCCTGATTCGCTTCCCGGAGTTTTCTTAAAAGACTGAATATAATAAGCATGAGTATTTTGATTCCCGAATCCTTATATTTTTTAATAAAACCGAGTATCTTATCTCTTTGCACCCTTAATATCACGGTATTGTCCGTACTTACCACTTTTGCTGTCCGTTTGACTTTAAGAAAAATCCCGGCTTCACCAAAGACATCCCCTGTGCCAATGGAACAGATAAATACCTCTTTCCCGCTTTTTTCCGTTACAACTACATTCACGGTCCCTTTCATCACTGTAAAAATATATGGCTGGATTTCCCCTTCTGATATAATGATATCCCCGGATTTGTAAATGATTACCTCGGAAAGATCAAGGAGTTCCTTTTTTTCCTCTTTCGAAAGAAATTTAAAGAATAATACACTATCCAGGTCATTAAGATCGTAATCTTTCCCATAGCGAGCTTCATTTTCTTTCTTCATATGATTATCCTTGTTATGTTGTTAAGCTGTTTTAACTATACACCAGGATGACAAAGACAATCAAGTGGATGCAGGTATACAATTATTTTTATATTTATACCCTTGATTATGAAGACAATAATCCGTTATATTGTTATATTATATCCAACTATAAAAGGAGACAAGGATTTTCAAGAAGGTGAAAAACGAAAATAACTATTTAAAGCTTATCTTTAGTCCCGATTGGGGGCTTATAGAAGGAATCAGGAATTTTATCGAAGATTTTACATTAACTTCTTTAAAATGGGCCGGTCTGGCAAAAGCTTCCGCGCTTACGGCCAGTGAACTCCTGGATAATGCAGTAAAATTTTCATCCGGAAACAGGGTGAGTCTGGAAGTAGTCCTGACCCCGGAGTCCGGGGAAAAGGAAGAAGTAACGATTACTGTAGAAAATTATGCCGATGAGCAAAATATCAAGAGGTTAAAAACCACATTAAAGGAGATTAAGCAGACATCTCCCCGGGATGCATATTTAATGAAATTAAAAATTGCAATGGACCGGGGAATGGGGCATAAGGTATCCGAACTCGGACTTGCACGGATTCAATATGAGGCATGTGCCCTTTGCTCACTTCATATACATGATGATAATCGTGTCTCTCTTTCTGCAAAACTGTTAAAAAAAAGATTGTAAGGAGTATTTGAACATGGAAACATTCATGATAACAGAAAAAGCCTTTATCAATATAATAGAAGATACCAACAACATCACTTTAGCATGGCGGGGTACCATTGACTCGGATTATGCAAATGCTGTTATGAGGGATTTCCTTATGGATTTTCATGAGAAATGCAAACAAAAAAATATATCAAAACTCACCTCGGATTTCAGGGGTGTCAAGTTCATGTTTTCCTCCGGTATAAAGACCCTGATTGGCTGGTTTAAGCTTTTTGCTGATGATAAAAAGTACCCGGTAACTATTATATATAATAATAAAATCCGCTGGCAGGATGTTACATTTGAGTCGATTCATATGATTATTAAAGGAATAGAACTTATTGCTAAAGAAGGCTCTCCCGAATAAAAGAATAATAAGTATTTAATAACGCTCATTTCAAAAAAAAGCCGGCTTATATACCGGCTTAGAGCTTATCTGACAGGAGCGTCTTTTTTAAAAAGTTACTCGTGCTCAGACCTCACTATACTGAATCTTATCCTTCAGCCATTTAAAATATAAATGATTTAAAATGCGTTGTCAAGCATTTTTTTAACGTGCTTAAAGTGCAGGAATTCCCGGCAAGAATTCCCGGTTTCGTTCCATTTTTCTTGACTTACCCTGTCTGATTAATATACTTAATGATAGTATTCCATAATTTGGAGGAGGTAAAGAAAAAATATGATAGTGAAAGTAATTGAAGTGGTCTCGGAATCAACAAAAAGCTGGGAAGATGCAGCACAGAATGCTGTTGCCGATGCATCGAAAACAGTAAAACATATCACCGGGGTGGATGTCATTGGTTTTAAAGGTGAGGTAAAAGACGGGAAGATTATAAAATACAAAGCACACTGTAAACTCGCCTTTGTAATCCAGGAATAATATTCTTTTACGTTGTTTGAAACTACTGCCAGATACAGCAGTGTCATTCCTCTTTAACATGAAAACAGATACTATTCGTATTTTCATCATTCGGCCGAACTATCCTGAATAAGGTTAAAGATGTATACTCTTCAACAAAAGTTGAAGCCCGATTATAATTTACAAGGTGCTGTTCAACAGGTTGAACCACGATTGTAAATTATAAGGTACTCGTTAAGAAGGAATTTAATGTGAATATTAAATGAGAAAGTGAGGCAATATGTTCAGGATACGCAGAATATACGACAATACGCTTCCTGTTAATAAAAATGCCCTTGAACAGATTAAAGTGATTATCACACAGCAATTTCAGGCTATTACAGAGAAAGAAATATCCGAACTTTACGATTACCTTATAAACCCGGTAAAATACCATTTCCGTTCCATTATATTTGTTGCAGAAGACAGCCAGAGAACAGTAAAAGGCTTTGCATATCTTATGCATTATCATGATCTGAATTTCTGTTTTCTCGATTTCATATCGACAGCGAAATTCTCAGCAGGAAGGGGAATCGGGAGTGCTCTTTATGAAAGGGTAAGGGAGGAAGCCCTTTCATTTAATTCAATCGGTATCTTTTTGGAATGCTTGCCCGATGATCCTGTATTGTGTCCTGATCCTGTTATTTTGAAAGAGAACAAAGCCCGCCTTCGTTTTTATGAATATTACGGGGTCCGGCCGATTATCAATACAAAATACGAAACCCCCCTGGGGGAGGAAAAGGATAACCCGCCTTATCTTTTATTCGATAACCTCGGGAAAAACACAAAGTTAAACCGGGAACTCGCCAGGCTCATCATCACTGCGATTCTTGAAAGAAAATATGCAGGGATTTGTCCCCCCTCTTATAATAAAATGGTGGTCGAATCAGTAAAAGATGATCCTGTTCAATTAAGACCGCCGCGGTATATAAAAAAAACCGTTAAAGCAATTCCTCTTTTCGATAAAATTCCTGTGGATAAACGAATTGCATTAATTATCAATGACAAACATCATATTCATCATGTCCGGGAAAAAGGCTTTATTGAAGCACCGATAAGAATAAAGCGGGTTTGGGAAAAATTACAGCAAACGGGTATGTTTACTGTTATGAAAACGAAAAGCTTCCCCATAAAGCATATCACGGAAATACATGACAGGGATTTTGTGTCATATGTCCGGAAAATAAGTGAAACACTCAAACCCGGTACGTCTGTCTATCCTTATGTATTTCCGATACGGAACCCTGCACACCCCCCGGTGGATATTATTTACCGGGCAGGGTATTATTGCATCGATACCTTTACCCCTTTAAACGCGAATATCTACCTTGCCGC
Organism: Spirochaetales bacterium; assembly: GCA_016935735.1. Lineage (GTDB taxonomy): Bacteria > Spirochaetota > Spirochaetia > SZUA-6 > JAFGRV01 > JAFGRV01. The sequence continues at coordinate 8,157 of JAFGQK010000081.1, forward strand.
AAAAAGGGCTGTTGACAGTGTTCTGACAGCAGCGGAATCGCTTACCGAAGGATACAGGCTTTCCTATGCCCTGGTCCGGCCCCCCGGGCATCATGCAGAAAGAAGATCTTTCGGCGGATTCTGTTATTTCAATTCTGCCGCAGCAGGAGCACAATTTCTATGCAGGTTCGGGAAAGTGGCGATGCTCGATATTGATTATCATCATGGGAATGGACAGCAGGATATATTCTACCATAGACCGGATATATTCACTATTTCCATTCACGGGCACCCGAATTATTCCTATCCTTTTTTTTCCGGTTTTAGGAATGAAACCGGTGCCGGTCCGGGTGCCGGGTTTAACCTGAACATCCCATTACCGGAGAATATCACCAATTCTGGGTATAAACATTCTATAAATATAGCACTTAAAAAAATCAAAAAATTCTCGCCGGAGTTTGTTATCGTACTTCTCGGTTTTGATACAGCAAAAGGGGATCCCACCGGTACATGGAATCTTGAAAAAGAGGATTTCAAGGAAATCGGGAAGTCCATAGGTAGCCTTAAAATCCCTATTGTTGTAGTCCAGGAGGGCGGATACAATACAAGAAATATCGGTATAAATGCCCTGCACTTTTTTTCCGGCCTCCGGGAAGGGGCTTTTAAGTAAAAGACCACCTGCTCTGCAGGTGGCTTTTTCCAAATCAAAAGAATCTGAAAGGCATCGCCTTTATAATCGATATAATAAGGAGGGAATAGACCCCCTTCAAAAAGGAGGGTTTTCTTTTGATAGTAAAAGACGGGGCTATCCAAAAAGCCGGAGAGTATAACCAATCATCGTTGAGAATACACTTCATCCTCTTTCTACTGTAAAAAGAGAAGTTCAGGTTTATTGTGTA
>JAFGQK010000082.1 GCA_016935735.1 Spirochaetales bacterium
ACCCTTAAGATAATTCAATAATTGTGCTATTTCATTGTCACCCAAATGCTTAATTGCTTTCAACTCAACAATAATGCCATTATATACATAAAGATCAGGTTATAAACTTCCATTGCTGCGCCTATCAAATTATATCCTTCTTGTTTAAATATTTCTTTCATTATAACTCCTTAATCAACATAAAAGTACATTAATCTTCACTAATCCTATCCCTATTTTAGTGCAAATTAGTGAGGATTAGTGGTTTTTTTCTTATTAAGAAGTAAGTGAACTATTAAAAAAAACATGTTTATCAAACCCAACTACTCATTGCCTGGGTGGAAATTTCCAATCAGGTAGTACCTCTTGACGAATTTTTATTTTCATGAAGGTTTAAATTTTATATGTAGACACTATGGATCGCAGTTCCTTTACATTCTTTATTATCATTTATTTGCTGCCAAGAATAAGCCTGCGTGTCAGCTTGAAACGGCGTAGTATAAAGTGTTCAATCAGCAATGGACAAATGATCCCTGATATGATGGCAAGTATTGCCGGAATAATAAAAGGGAGGTTGAGGGGAAAAAAACGTTGAAAGCAAATCCTGATAAAACTCTGAAAAAAAATGTGCAGAAGGTAAATTCCCATAGCAGATGAACCAATAAGGTAAAGTATTTTTATAAAAATCAGATGACGTATCCTTACAAGCAGTGATGCCAACCCAATACAGGAAATTGATAATGATGTACCTATTATAAATCGTATTATTCGGGATAGAACTATATTATTACATGAAAATTGGTTTATCCGGAGGAAAAAGAAGGTACAGACAAGACAGATAATAGAAGAGACGATAACAACTTTAACAGAAATAGTATCCGGATTTTCCTTTTTAGCGAGAAAATATAGAGCAAAAATGTACCCAATAATAAAAAAGGGAAGGTCCAGGAATATATAAAAGACAAAAATGTGACCGGGTACCGGAATAAACATAATTAATAAAGAAATAATGAAGGTGAAAAAGGTATTTTTCAATAGTAACTGAATACCCTGGAACAGTAATTGAATAAAAAAGAGAGTATAGATAAACCATAATAGTGGAACAAAACTTTCAGCGGGATTAATGAAAAGCTGTAAGATCGAAGAGAGAGTAACAGGAAATTTAAGCGGAATAAAAAAACCGGTGATTATTTTTACAAATAGAAAAATCACTGCTATTGTGAGGAACGGAAGCATGAGCCGTTTTGTTTTATTGAATATAAATACAGGGAATACGTTAATATCTTTAATGCAGGAGAATTGAAATAAAAAACCGGAAAGGATAAAAAAAAGCGGCATATGAAATAAATATATAAAATCACGAAGACTTGTCCAGTAAGGTGGTGATGATTCCGGGAAATAGTGGCCAATAACGACCAAAATGATCGCAATTCCCTTTGCAAGAGTAATCGTATAAATTGTTTCCTTTTTTTCCTTAATATGCATCGTATGTTGATCCATCTATATGCATCCCTTTAATCATTTACCTTTCGAAGGGCAAATGCAATACCGGATGGTGTCATTTTACCGTTTCTTCGAAATCATGTCTCGAAATTAATTGTGGTATTTGTTCGAATATTGTGTTATACTTTTTCTTGTCTGAACTCTTATTGGTTTATTGTTTTGGAATTAATAGAAAGGTTTATAATTAAATGAAATGGCCTGGAAAAAAATTTGGTATAAAAGGCTGATTTTCCGCTTAACTGAAAATTTTACTTTAAGATCCCGGAGAAAACGGTTTAATCTTTTTATTGATTTATTAAAACCAGGACCGGATGACAAAATACTTGATATAGGTATCAGCTCATATATTGTCAGGGGAACGAATTTTTTAGAAATGTGGTATCCATATCAAAAAAATATTACCTGTCTGGTAAATGAAGATATAGAAAAATATAAAGATTTTAAATTAAAATATCCTGAAGTAAAAATAATACAAGGTGATGGGAAAAAAATGGATTTCCCTGCACATTATTTTGACATTGTTTTTTCAAATGCAGTCATTGAGCATGTGGGGAGAAGAGAAGAACAGAAAAAATTCATTCATGAAATTATACGGGTAGGTAAGAAATCATTTATAAGTACCCCGAATTACAGGTTTCCTATCGATTCTCACACATTATTTCCATTTATACATATGTTTCCCCGGAAAATAAAATTCTGGATTTATAAAAAAATAGGAAGAGGATATTTTTCGGATATTAACCGTCTTAATCTTTTACGATTGCAGGAATTTATCAAACTCTTTCCGGCTCATATAAATATTAAAATATATAAGCAGAAAGTTTTGGGGCTTACAACAAATTTTATTGCATTAATCACTCACCCGCCTGAGTGCAAAGGCTAAACCAAGGGCACCAAAAATAAAAAATGAAAAAGGCGGGGCAACATAAACAGGTGCAGCAATACTTTCAAATAGGCTTTCTATAAAAATCATAAAGGTGCCAAGGCAAAATGATTGCACTAAGGGATTCTTCCTTTTTCTTATATTCTTATACAATACCCTGAACATAATGAAAAAAAGTGTAAGATAAAGAGTAAATCCAATAAAACCGGTTTCCCCAATTATCATTGGCCAGAATGTATCAACTATAAAGTTAGGAAAAGCTTTCGATAATCCCCATATTTGAGAGAGTCCATATTGATGATACACCGGACTATAATATTCATGACTCATCCAGCTTCCATATCTTCCGAATCCTACCCCAAGGGGGAATGCGTCCCTGGCAATATCGATGCTCTTTAAATATAGTACATTTCGTGCAGCATCAGCATATGTTTCAATGTTAAAGTACATAGTATATTTTGTTCCAATAAGCTCAAAAAGCATAGAACCGGTAAAGATAAGAATAATTGTCATTACAATGAATAATACGACAAAGACGGTTTGCTTGCCTTTTTTGAATGGATATATAAAAAATCCCAGCCAGAAACTCACGACAAATCCGATAATAGCCTTTACCTTCATCGCAAGTAAACATCCTGCAAGGAATATAAGACAAAAACACAGGAAAGTCCATCTTTTATACACAAGAAAAAATGCAAAGAAATACAGGGCAAGAAAATTCATGAACCAGCCGAATACTGCCGGATGGGAAAAAAAGGATTTTATCGAGGTTATATTGAACTTGATATCAAGTGCAATGGTGTTTCCGGTAAATTGCCGGAATTGAACCGGGATCACAAGATCTACAAGACCAAAGAAAAAAAGAATACATCCTGCCCAGAAAAATACGCGTATATATAGTTTGATGATCTCTGTGGTTACAGGAAGATAGATAAAAATATAGAAAAACAAAAAAGATTTTACATAAATGATGAATTGGGAAGAAGCGATAACCATGGGTACTTTATGAATGATACTCGATATAATTCCAATAAGTAAAAAAAAGATAAGCGGGAGATCAATTTCAGTTTTTTTTATACTTTGCTTTTTATATAGATGATTTATAACAAGAATAAAAAAGAAGAGAAAACTTACTGCCTCATCAGCATATTTAACAAGCTGGTATAAAAAACCTATATTTTTTAAATTCTCTGCAATAAGATCCTGTATACAGAGAAACAATCCAAAGAGAATTATTATTCTGTGGATCCACAGGGTATGTTTGTGTGTATTCTGTAGTATTGTGTTGTCCATAATAGTTGTTATACCGGTAAACTATATAGAAATCAAAAGATTGTTTCAATATTTAAACCGGAATAGGTGCTGTTTACATTATCTTTTTTCCAATTTTTGCCCTTTTTTTAAGGTTAATTATATACTATAATCTGTACGAACGGTCTGATGAGAAAAGTTCGGTTGTATTGAGAAGTCAAAGCGAGGAACAGGTTAAATAAATGAAACAAGATTACCGATCACGTTGTTATGATGCTTTTGTCTCCACCAAATGGCAGGATTCACATAAGAGTACAAAAAAGGCATATGATTTCTATTCCTTGATTCTGAAAAAACGCATGAAACATATTCTGCCTGATTCCAGGGGAATTCGGATTATAGATCTGGCATGTGGTGCCGGTCATTTTTTATATTTTCTGCAGCATGAGGGATATAAAGATACACAGGGTATTGATTTGAGTGATGAAATGCTTAAGCTATCCAGCAAGATGGGTATAAAAAATCTCAAAAAAGCCGACATTTTTAAATTTTTACCTGATAATAAAAATCAGTTTGATTTAATTATTGCTAATGACATTATTGAACACCTGACAAAAGATGAAGTGATCCTGTTGCTTGACCTTATCTATCAATCACTGAAACCAGGTGGAATGGTTTTAATCTCCACCATCAATGCTATGTCATTATTTGGCTACGGGACAATACAAAATGAGTTTACACATGTAACAGGATTTACCCCAATGAGTCTGACCCAGGTCTTGAAGATATGTCATTTCAGCAATATTAAAACAATGGGAGAGGGACCTGTCGAACAAGATATGAGAAGCAAGATTCGCAGTGTTTTATGGAAGATGATAAAATTATTTTTAAGGTTTTTTATCACTATTGAACGCGGAACAGGAAGAGGAATCTGGAAGAACCAATTGATATTCGATACACGATTCTTTTCTATTGCAAAAAAAGTGGAATGTCAATGAAGAAGAAAAAAATATTCTTTATCTGCAACAATCTCAAATCCGGCGGCACAGAAAGAATGATTATCAATATCCTCCAGCATCTTGACCGGGAAAAACATGAACTTACCCTTGTCTTATTTGACCGGGAAGGTGTTCATCTGGAGGATGTTCCTCCCCATGTAAAACAAGTATTCCTATTCAGAAAGGGTAAAATCAGTTATATAAAATTAATTTTTCTCCTTAGTCACAGGCTGTTTTCCGGGCTTAAACCGGATCTGGTGATTAGTTTTATGATTCTGCCTAATATTCTGACTCTCTTCGCTTCACTCCTCTCTTTTTATAAACCTATCATCATTATCAGTGTACGGAACAATCCCGATCTGGATTTTACAATTCAAAAGAATAGCTATTTCAAGAGGATGTTGCTGAATATCCTTTATCCATTTGCCTCACACATCATTGTCATTTCAAAAGGTATTAAGGAAGTCCTTGTAAAAAATTTTAAATTAAACAGGAATAGGATAACAGTCGTTTATAATGGGATTAATATTACAAATGTTCAAACCCTGGCCATGATAGAACCTGAAGAGTCTTTATTTCAAAGAAAGAATTCTTTATATATAACTGCCTGTGGAAGGTTGACACCTCAAAAAGGTTATCCTGACTTGATTAAAGCATTCAGTAAAATTACATACCGGACAAAAGCCATGTTATATATCATTGGTGAAGGCGATGAAAGGCGAAATCTTACCGCATTAATAAAGAATTTGAACATGGAAGATAAAATTCTTTTACTGGGTTTTAAAGCAAATCCCTTTCAATATATCGCCCGGTCCGATGTTTTTGTCCTTTCCTCTTTATTTGAAGGGTTTGCGAATGTCATTGTCGAAGCCATGGCCTGCGGCACCCCGGTTATTGCCGCTGATTGTCCTTTTGGCCCGGGAGAAATAATAGAACATGGAAAAAACGGCATCCTCATCCCTCCTGGTCGGGTGGATATTCTTGCAGATACGCTTTTCATGCTTTTAGAGGATAAACCGATGCGTGAACGGCTTTCTTCTGGTGGAAAAAAACGTGTGGAAGATTTTCATGTCATGAAGATGGTAGCCGGGTATGAATCGGTATTTCATTCTTTTTTCTAAAAACCGCGAAGACGCTTTATTAATTTTTTCATAATCCCTGACCTGGATAACACCCTGTAGAGTGTATTCAACGAGTATCTTGACTGGAGTTTGGATCTGATTACTCTTGCCAGTATTTTGTAAAGGGGTTTATACCCCCGGTAAATATAATACTCAAACCAGATAAAGCTTTTTTGTATCTGTTTCCTGGAAAAACCGGGAAGATCCAGGGTTGCCTTTCTTCGCTCCATTTCAGTATCCAGTTTCCCTTTCAGTAATCCCATTTTCCTGCACGTCTCATATAAACCGGTTCCCGGATATGGCATAAAGATAAAGGTATTTGTATGATCGGGTCTGCATATCCTGTTGATCCGCACGGTTTCCTGAAAATCCTCGATTGTCTCGCCCGGTATACCGATGATATTGTTTAGAACGATCTTTAATCCGTATGTTCTCGCAAGCTTTACAGTGTTAATAATATCTGCATTCGAATAATTTCTTTTTAAGATGTCATGCCGCACACGTTCACTCCCCGATTCAAGTCCTATTGTGATGAATTTGAAATTGCTTTTTTTCAATGCCAGAAAGATATCTTTAAAGTCTGCATGACGTGTCACTCGAAGATTAACCCCGTATGATATAGGATCATCAAGCTCATTGTTGTACGCCTCAAGCTTCGAGCATAACTCAATAGCCCATTCTTTATTCAGGCCGATCGTTTCAACCTCCAGATAGATTTCCCTGCAACTCATATAGTGATGAACAATTTCTCTTATTTCGGCCAGGATATTTTCCGGCGACCTGAACCGGACATACGTGCCCGGCGCAGCTTTTCTCAGACCATGGTTGGAACAGTATGTACATTGAAAAGGACAGCCCCGTCCCAACAAGACGGCATGCCGCATCGTATTATTCTCTATCCATTCCAGCCACATATCCCTGTCCGGGAAAGGCAGGTTGTCAATATCCTGGAGGAATGAGCGCGCCGGGTTTTTTTCTATCATGTCCCCTTTTTTAATCCAGAGATTCGGAATAGCGGATACCGGTTTTGCGTTTTCAAGCCGGTGAACTAATTCAAGAACAGGATATTCTCCCTCCGCAATACACAGGGCATCGAATGTATCTTTGATGACTTCTTCCGGTTTTAATGTTGCATGAGGACCGCCGATAATCAGGAAAATGTGCGGATAGGTTGTTTTGATAAACCGGGCGATTTTTACAGCAGACTGGTATTCAGTTGCTATTGCAGTAAAGCAGATCAACCCGGGCTTGAATTCTTCTATATAGTTATTGATAAGATTCCTGTTTTTTTTATCCAGAATCCTGCTTACAACAAGTAACTTTGTTGTATGGTGATGTTTTTTCAATAATGCCGAGATATATGAAATTCCCAGTTGTATGTCTTCCGGCTTCTGCACCGGTTTTTTCCGTGATTCAACATCATTTAAAGAATAAATGAAGAGGACATTCATAAAGATATCCTTTACTTCAGAAAGGGTAATTGTTCTGGTGGCAAAAGTACCCGTATAGTTCTTGGCTCCCCGGATATCCGAGAAATTAATCCTTCCCGGTCAAGGGTAAGAATCATTTGATGAATTGTTGGAGGAGTTGTGTGAAAGTAGTATTGAAAATCAGCTTCTGCCGGAGGGCGGCCATTGATTTTGGTGTAATTATAAATGAAAGATAAGTATTGCCCTTGTTTTTCGGTAAACTTAGTCATCTTTTGAACCAGTTCTTCTATTCATTTTCTATAAAGTATAACGGAAAATGCAATAGATTGGAAGGGTAAATAGAAAAATATATAAAAGGAGATTTTTCAATCCCCCTGTATAGCTTTTTAAGCAATTCCTTTCTCTTTACACTTTTCCCTTTTTCTCCCTATACTTATCATCATATGATCGATCTTGATTTATGGATTACCATTACCATTGTGATCCTGCTGCTTGTTATAGGGGCAATTATCTGGCATATTATAGCCACATTGGTCCGTTACCTCGGACTCCGGTTCCGTTTCAAAAAAGGAAGAAAGGGGGAGGATATTGCCAGGAACTATCTACTAAGGCATGGTTTTACCATCATCTCCGAACAGGAATCCAGGACATCAACGATGGTCGTGGACAGTACCGGATATGAGTATGAAGTAAGGGTGGACTTTCTGGTAAAAAAAGGGGACAGTACAGGAATTGTTGAAGTCAAAACCGGGGAAACCGCTTCCAATCCCCTTTCCATCCCGACTCGAAGGCAGTTGTTTGAATACTATCATATTTTTTGTGTGGATGTTCTTTATTTCTTTAATGCGAATAACCGGACACTTAAAGAGATCACTTTTACATAACGAAGGCTTAAGCCCACAACCCAATCAACAAGCTATCCAGGTTCTTTTTATTATACCGGTCTCATTAACCTGGCGGCCAATAAAAATATTTTCAGGGAATTCGAAAACATGCAAATCTGCTTGACATAAAAAAACCACTGAATACACGGAAAACACTGAATGAAAATGAATTATAATATTTCCGTGACTTCTGTGTTTTTCCTATGTTTTTAGTCAAGCCACCATTATCCCGATTTTATATCTCCGTGGGTTTAAAAAAACCTATTCTGGCGTTCGAACTCAACCTCTCAGAGATTGACCGAGCGACCACGGGAAAATAGATTTTTTTATAATTTCTAACCAGACATTGTAACAATGCGGTGTCAAAAGCACTACCCGCATGTTAAGCCTTAATTAATGGGCTTTACCACCTTAATCAATTTCTGCATACCTATACCTTCAATACGAGGTTTTGGACAGCCTACTTCTTTCTCCCAGAATTCATCATCCTTGAAAACATCCAGGACAAGGGGTAAATGACCATCCTGGGAATAGAGAATGCCCCCGGGAATAAGCAGTGGATAAAGATATTTTAGACATATGCGGGTTGAAGAAGCAAGATCAACATCTAAATACATTGCTACAATTGGCCCAGAGAATTTTGGCATTGTATCATCAAACCACCCTTTTATTAAATCACAAACCTCCAATTCCCCGAATTTACTGATATTCCCTTTCACTTCATCCAATGTCCCGCAATAACTGCCCTTGGGAAAAGATACAGCCTTGCCAAAAATGTTCTTATTATGGAACTCATCATTCTCAGGTATTCCTTCAAAAGAATCAAATACAACAAGCCGTCTATGAACCCACTTGGCTGCAATACTGAATTTTGATGTGCTTCCGCCTTTAAAGCAACCAGCTTCAACAATACAACCGTTAATATTCCGTGGTATGGAAAGGATCGCTTCAATAAATGAAATAATTTCATGCTGGGTATGTGGACAATGAACAGCATCGGAAATAATGTATAATTGCCTGATAATATGCAGCCTTTGATACAGTGATACATGTGCGTGGCTTTTAAAGAGAAATGTTGTCAGGTTAGTTGCATCTTTGGGATTACGGAGAAATCTGTATGAGAGTAGCAGTGATTTGGGAAGTATTTTCTTTATTTTCGTCTTAATTCCCCGGATTGTCATCATCGTATTTCCTCTTTCAGGTTTAACAGTTTTTACATATCATCCCGCACTACGCAGGCCATTATGAACTCGGGCCCATAACTGCATTCAATGGCAGGGAAACGGTTTTATAATATTTTTGCCATTAAATACACCCAAATTCCCTTATGTGTTAAAATAGTATATCAGACTTCATAAGCTCCTGCAAGACATATGGTTCCGAGGACAATACATATGGCAGGATTTGGAAAGTGGTGCAGCAAAGGATTACCTCATAAGCAGTGTTAAACTGCTTGGGAAAATAACTCTGGTATTTGAAATTCTTGATTTCGCTAACTCAACAGGGCCCTTTATCTTTGATCTTATTTTTGCACCCACGGATGTTACTTATTATATTACCCAGGAAAATGGCATCCTGGGAAGCCCTTCTCCAACCAGTGAACCAACATCCATACCCACCTCAACCTCCACCCCTCCAGGTGCTACTTCAGTATCTGTTCCAACGGACACTCCCGTTCCGGCAGATACACCAACTCCCACACCGGTAGATAATGATCCCCCGGGTAAACCCACATTATTAAATCCTTCAGGTTCAATAAATTGGGATTTTGATTCCTATTATACATTTGAATGGAGTAATTCAACAGATAATGGATCCGGTTTATCTCATTACCAGTTATTAATCGATATTAATAGTAATTTTTCATCTCCCCTCTATGATGAATTTGTACTTGAAAATTCCGAGGCTGTATATAATGATTATTTTGAATATATTAAAGGTATGTACTATTATAAGGTAATTGCTTATGATAAAGCAGGCAATTATACGGAAAGTAATTCACAATCGTTTACTGTCAATGATCATCCACCTACAACCGACCCTGATATTCCCGGTACTGATTCAGGTTCCTGTATTTCTGACACAACACCATATTTTAGCTGGTGGTGGTATGAATCAGAGGGAGATACCATAGAGAGCGGTAAAGTCGTTTTTCGCTTATATATTGATGATGATACAACTCCATTTACAACTCCTGTCCGGTGTATTGAAATTAATCGCAGCAATATTACTGATTATATGGATGATAAAGCCTGTTATAATCTGGATGCTTTAGAAGCACTGCCTGCAGGTGGTAACTATTACTGGGGCATTGAAGCGTCAAGTGATGGTGGTACCACCTGGAAGCAATCAAATAGTACCATGCGTTTAAATATTTGCCCATAAAAAACAGCCCGGCAATTGAATGCCGGGCTGTTTTCATACTATTACTTTGCCCCGTCAGGCATCGCGTTCATGCAGGAATCTGCCCGTTTCTGGAAATCCACATTCTTTTTATCGGGAGTAAATTGTTCCAGCCAGGCAGCTATACCGGCACGGATTTCTTCACGGGACTTGAGCTTGCCTTTTTCATGGGCACAATACCGGCAATATCGATCCGATTTCTGATCGGCAAGCATCATGCCGCAGGATTGACAGTGCTTGTTCATGACGAACCTCCTTGATTAACTATTGTTTATCCACCATGCATGGAGATAATCATTAGTTTAATTCAACCCTGTGACACCTGTACGTCAAATTTCTCTGCCAGTTCCCTGGCAGTAACCCGGTCACGGTTCAACATTGTAACTGTAATAGCAAGCATTCGATTTATACGCATACGAAATTGTTCACTTTCTTATATACTTTTTTATAAATTTTACCGGTGATTTTTATACTTATTTATTCTTTTATAAATGACTGATGTTTCTCTCCCCAGTATTCCAGCCGCAATTTCAACATTGTTTGTTTTCCTCAGTACCTCTTTAATATAGATTTCTATAACTTCATCGAGTGTAAAAAAGCCTCCTGTAAAAGTGATTGTCTTTGTACTGCCGGGGTGAATGATGTCTTCTTCTTTATCCAGATTTCCGGGATTCTTTTTCATATATAGTTTGAAAACTGAAAGGTTTACCTCTCCATTATAATGAATATCCGTCACTGTTTCATATACCATCCTCTTCAGATCCCGGATGTTATCAGGAAACGAATAGTCCCTTAAAAGATGAAGTACTTCCATAGGAATCTCAGGAATGGGTTTTTTATATTCCTCTGCAGCTTGTTTAAAAAAGTATTTTAAAAGAAGAACAACATCATCCCGCCGTTCCCTTAACGGCGGGATATGGATAATATGCATGAACCGGTTAAACAAATCATATTTGAATTTTCCTTCATTCATCAATGTATTTATATCTTTATTCGTTGCTGCTATAATTCTTGCTTTACATTGTACAATTTCATTACTCCCTACTTTTTGATAATCCCCGGGATCGAGGACCCGCAGTAGACTTTTCTGTGCTTCATAACTCATATCACCAATCTCGTCCAGAAAGAGGGTGCCTTCCTCTGCCGCCTTTATTAGCCCGTCTTTGTCTGCTGCATCGGTGAATGCCCCTTTTACATGGCCAAATAGGATAGAAGGTAACAAGTTGTCTCCGGTTGCAGCTATATTGGTAAAAATATACTTACCTTTTACATTGCTTGCTGCATGAATTGTTTTTGCAACAAGCTCTTTCCCCACACCGGTTTCCCCGGTAATAAGCACCGGTTGTAATGAAGAAGCGATTATTTCTATCTGTTTAAAGATGGCTTTCATTTTTATATTATCTGTTATGATGTCCGAAAAAATCTCCGGCTGTTTTAACATTAATAATTTCTTTATATCCTCTATCTTTTCCTGCTGGTTTTTTAATACAAGAATATTTTTTACTCTTGACAGTAATATTCCGGGGGAAAATGGTTTTGCCAGGTATTCCTCCGGTTCAAGCATCCCGTTCCTTAATCTTACATCTGTAAATTCATTGACAGTAATGAATATGACGGGGATATGACTTAAGCTTTTATTCTGCCTGATTTCCGTTAACAACTGTATCCCATCCATCTCCGGCATACGTATATCACTCAGGACAAGATCCGGTTTCATTTTTTTTGCCTTTTCTAATCCGTCCGTACCGTTTACCGCCTCGACTATATCATAATAGTCCTCCAAAACGCCTTTGATAAAAAGTCTCATATCCGGATCATCTTCCACAATTAAAATTGTGCCGTTTGAGAAATTTCTTTTTTTTCGAACTGTCTGCTTTTCCTGCTGTTTGACTAAATTCTTCTCCAATTCACGTGAATAGATCGCTAAAATATCATCAAAGTTCTGATTCATTGTATTCACCATTGTTCCGGTATCCTGATTGATGTTCAATAAAGCGGATGAACCGGTTGTTCCTCCGCCAGCTATTTCATCTTTTTTCAGATGCCCTTTTCCCAGGGGAAGGGTGATAATAAATTCACTCCCCCTGCCAGGCTCGCTTTTTGCTTCTATATTTCCATAATGAAACTCGATGTATTTTTTAGCAAGATATAAACCGATGCCTGAACCATTATGTGATCCGGTTTTTGAATTTTCAACCTGTCTATTCCGTTCGAATATCCTTAAAATTTCTTCCTGCGGGATTCCAATCCCGGTATCTGTTATTTTTATGATAACCATGTTTTCCGGTATCTTTCCTGGCCAGTTTTTTTCAATCATTATTGAGTTTACCGGAAGGGATGGTGAAACCTCAATTTCAACCCTGCCTTTTTCCTGTGTGTATGTATATGCATTAAGGAGAATATTATTGAATACCATATCCAGTTTATTAATATCTGCATAGACGACTAACCCGCTGTTATTCCTGTTTATGAATTTGCATTTTATTTCCTTTTTATTTAAAAGATAACCAAAGTTGTTGAGTTTTTGATTTAATACTTGTACGATATCAATGGGCCGGAAGGATAATACGGTGTTCCCTGCCTCCAGTTTTGATAATTGCAGGACCTGGTTAATAAGATATAAAAGTTTCTGTGCATTCCTCCCTATTATATTAATTTTATCTTCGTTATTTGTATGTGGATCTTCTATTAAAGCTTCCAATGGCCCGAGTATCAGGGTGAGAGGGGTTTTTAATTCATGGGCCATGTCTTCCAGAAACTCTTTCTGGAACCGTTCATTTTCTTTTATTGCTTGCAATGTAATTCTTTCCCGTTCTTCGGCAATAAAACGGTAAGCAAAGACAAAAATAAAGGAAAGGAAAAAACCGGCAGAAGGTATTGCCGGACCGGCAAGCCTGTTAAAAAGAAAAAATATAAAAAAATTTACAGCCCAGAATAAGAGAAAAAGACCAATATATGACAGAAGTAGATGAAAAAGTTTCAGTCTTACGGATAAAAATAATAACAGTAATACGACAATTCCAGTTACTATACATTTATCGAAAACACCGGGAAACTTCATGAAATTCCCTGTCAGAATCGAGTTCGCCACATTTAAATG
>JAFGQK010000083.1 GCA_016935735.1 Spirochaetales bacterium
AGAAGGTGCGGACCGGGAAAAGGATATGCCCGTGGCTGTGTTAAAGGGACAAAACCAGGACGGCAGGGCGGAGGTGAAGTGGCGGTACAGTATCGCAGGGTTTGTGTTCGATACCTATGAAAACCCTGTTATCCCATACCTTAAGGAACGTCTTGGTATTGAGGTGGATCCTGTTTTATTCAAGTATTATATCGAAGATTATGAGGAACCATTCAGCAACCCCATAGATAAAACGGCGAAATTTTATTTTACCTGCAAGAGTTTCCGGTGCGGCGAGGAAAAGAGTGATACGATAGAGATTGGCGACAATATCGAAGTAAAAGTTATGGATGATATGAGAAAAAGTGTGAAGAATGTTGAGTTCACCCTTATTGGTGCGGATGGGAAAAAAATAGAGGAAAAAACAGGGGAGAGCGGCGAAATAAAGAAACAGGCCCTTATACCGGGGAAATACCAGGTACGGGTAAAATTCCCTGAAGAATAACCGGATGATAGATTATCATGATTTTTCCTTTAGTAAGAAAGGCAAAACAAAACCGGGATTAATGTGCTATGGATACTAAATTTATCGATTATACAGTAGGAAGCGGTGATACCCTGTCGGGTGTGGTGGACCGTTTTATTAAGAATAATCTGTTTCCCAACAGGATGTTTAAAACAGAGTCAGACCTGGATTATCAGAAAGTATGGGATCTTGAAGAAAATAAAAGACCCGGGTATATCTGTTCAGATGCCAATATGCGCAAATCAAAAAAGAACGAAAAATGGATATACCCGGCTGAAAAAATCGCGCTTCCCTATATAGAAGAAACCATTTTAATCTATGTACCGAATAATGGGGCAACCATAGATTTATCAATCTTTACGGGAAAGAATTTTGTCCTGGTCCAGACCGGGTATAAACTGATTATCGATGCCCATATGCATATCCAGAGTCTGAACGCGACACCCATGCCCCTGCAATGGGGTATATTATACAAACAGACAAAGGCACAGATGGCGGCTGCTTCAATACTCACCAAATTCGCGGATACAGGACGGGAAGAGTTGACCGCTATCGCCTCCTATAGAAAGTTTACCGCACTTTCAGCAGCCCGCTGGGCAGGTGTGTTCGGCGATTTCGGGGTTCTTGGACAGTTCAGCTCGGACATCATCGGCAAGTTTCTCATGGGAAAAGCCAGGAACGAGGACATGAAGAAAAAGCTGTACTGGCTGTTGGGAAAAAGCCCGGATGATCCCACACCCACACAGGAGGTCGGGGAACAGCTTGGAATTGCGATGAACTCGGAACAAAGAAGAATTATTACCAGCGATTTTTATAAAAATGCCGCGTATTATTTCAAAGGCCAGGACGCATTAAAAATAAATGTCATTATGCCCATGGACTTAACCTTTACCACTATCTGGGGCCATTACGCGTTACCGTATTACCTGCCGGTTCCGGATAAAAAGACATTCCTTTACATAGAAGATTTTAAGGCATATAAGGATAACGGTGAACTTGAACATGAGTATGACCCCAAAAACAATGAAAAACACCTTTTTTATGATTTTGACCTTAACTACCACCTGGATGAATTTTCATATCTTATAAACGGTACCTATGATATCATCGACTATTTACCGCCTTTTGATCCTTCAAAGCCGGTCTATTTTTCATTTGACAGCGACAAACTCTCTTCAATCGTCATTCCTTACATCAATTACCTGCTGGACAATAAGTGCTGTCCCAAATGGCCCAAACCCGGGATTTTGCAAAATCCCTCTGATTCTGAATTCCAGGAACGCCGGCGGGAGTTTATGGAAAAATTGGCGCCGTTACAAAATGAAATGAAAGAAACATTGCTTTCCATTGAAAACGCATATAAAAACAGGATCGGAAATAAGAAATTCAAACATTTTTTGCGGGAGGTGCCGGGAGACACAACGGAAATGTTTGAGGATTACCGGCAGCAGATAGCGTACACAGAAGCAAGCATCTACAGATACCCCCTCGAGATGGTCGCTTTTTACCATTATGATCCCCGGAGGTATTACCAAAACGATTCGGATAAAAAAAACCTGCTGGACGAACTCGATAACAACCACTGTCTTGTGCAATTGACCACCCATAATGAGAATTCCCATAACAGGAAAAACCTGTTTATAAGAAAGCTTATAGATGTTACCACACCTTCTTTCATTAACAGGGATTATTTTAAAGGCATTCTTTTTGACGGTGTGACATTACGAAATATGCAGGGAAAAACTATTACAGAAAGAAAACCTTTTTGCCAATCATTTGATGAAATTAAATCAAAGCTTGTTACCTCAGGCGGACCCTTTTTGGGGATTAAAATGTATCCCTGCCTCGGGTACCCGCCGTTTATCTATAAACAGGATGTGCCGGACCATGCCATAGAGCCGTTTACCCACGCCAAACGATACAGCCATTTAAAGGAATTGTACTCCTATTGTGAAAAAGAAGGGATCCCCATCACGGTCCATAACTCGCCCGGCGGGATGTCCAATGTGGACAGCTTTAATTACTGCAGGCTGAATGGAATAAGCCCGGAAAATGAATATGAAGCGATTGAATCCGGGCTCTTTATTGAGTATAACTGCAGCGCGACGAAAAATTGGGAACCGGTGCTCGAAGACTTTAACAGGTTAAAACTCTGCTTTGCCCATTTCGCCGGGTCCGGGAGATGGGGCACCCGGTCCGTAAATGACCCGGAAACAAAAAAAGACACCCTTGACTGGAGGAACGACATTATTTCCTGCATAAACGATTATCCGAATGTGTACACGGATATCTCCTATTACGCGTTTGATGAACAACTACCCGTAATTGTACTTTTAATCGGTTTTTCAAAAACAGAGGATGGGGAAAAAATAGCCTCCATCTATAAAACCGAGGATTACCATTATCTCATACGGGAATGTTATCATTATCAGTCTGAGATTGGTTATACCGCCCTTGTCCCTTTATTAATCAAAAACAAACAGGCAATAAACCGGGGCGCGAATATATTAAGAAGAATCGGTATAGATGTCCCCGTGAATGATATCAAAAAAACGGCAAAGCACCTGGCGGAAGCGATCAATCAACACAGCGCGTTGAAAGAACGCATCCTCATGGGTTCAGACTGGTACATGACCGAAATGTCCATGTACAGCCTTGGTACCTACTATAATGCCAAGTTTGAACTATGCAAAATGATTACGAATGAACTGCAGGGTGAAAAATACGATGTCTGGCACCAGTTCGCCGTGGTAAACCCCTTAAACTTCCTCGGATTTTTAAAAGCGGACAAAGACGGGGTGCTGGAAACAGCCACAAAGAATGGAATGACAACGTATATCCTTGATATGGAACGGATAGACAAGTATAGTAAAAACCTGGAAAAATTACCGGAGGATTCTGAGTGGATGGAATTTGCTGAAGTAATACCTGATGAAATTAAATATTTTACAAAGTCAATCCAGAGCAAATTGATAATTTTAAAAAATATGACAATCTATGCAGCGAATGAGATAAAGGAAAGTGGTCAATTATTATTAACAAGCAAATAGAGGATATTATGTTATTTAAAAAAGGTATTTTACTATTTTTAGTCCTGTTGTTTTTTTCCGGTTGTGAGGGAAAGAACACACAGCAAATAATAACAGAAGACGAGATGAATAAAATATATGTAAAAAAGGGATCATATATGAAGAAACGATTGAAACCGGAAATAATAAAAACCGATAAAGCAATTTTAGCCATAACAGGGGTGAATA
>JAFGQK010000084.1 GCA_016935735.1 Spirochaetales bacterium
GCAATAAAAATGCTGAAACGGGGGGATTCGGTAGAGGATGTTATGGAAGTTACCGATTTATCCCGGGAAGAGGTACTGGCTATTAAGGAGGAGATGGATTCTTAGAAACGGAATGATGCTGGTAATTTCGGATGATCTGGCAGGAACTATAAAAATTCATGAAAAATTTGCAACCCCTTATGCTATTATAAGGAATTATTTTTGATACAGTCCGGAAGTACATCCACGCTGGCATGGTTTGCGAAAAATTTGTTGGCGGGAATTACTGGCCGGCAAAGTAACCTGAAACAATCCGCGTCAGTGATACCATCGCATGTATGGCCGGGGGAATTGCACAGGCTTATTACAAAGAAATACCAGGTAAAATTGTAGAGAAAGTAAAATATGTATTGGATATTCAATTAAAAACAATACTGTTAAAAGCAGAAAGATTATTTGCAATAAAGTATAAAATTATATGATACGTTATTCTTCTTCACTTAAAAACAATTTATTAAAACATGCATCCATCCATGGCTGGATTTCCACATAATAAAGATTAAGAGACATTAAGAACGCAAGCAATGCATCCCTGTAGGCTCCTTTGAAAAATAGAATCTGTCCAAGGTAAAAATAAGACCGTGCTTCCACCTCTTCTGAATGTTTGATTTTAAGATAATCCCTGAGTTGTTGTTCCGCTTTATAGTAGAGTCCGCCGGAAAAATATTCTGAAATAATCTTTTGTAATATTGAAGATTCCCCGCCCGTATTCCCTGCAGAATCAACAGGAAGAATAACCGGTTCCATTATAATATCTTCCTGCTGGACCTTAACGCTTGAAAGTACTTTTTCAATAGCCTTTTTTGTATCATCACTGATCTTTCTTTGTTCCGGCAGATATGAAGAAACAGAAGAAATGATACTCTTCCCGGATTCAATATCGGAAATAAGATCCAGATAGGGGAGTGGAAATGAACGTTTTGTTGCAGGTTCTTTCAGAACCGAATCATCCTTTACAGGAATCATCACAGGGCTTTTTAATGAATTTTGACCGGGGACTATGTCAATAGTTCCTATTTTTACAAGACCGGCATCAAGGACTGCATAATAATACTGGATTCCGGAAACAGGATAATCGATATACTTGTAGGAAAAATCTTTCAGTGCAACAGGTGTTATTGTCTGGAGAAGGCTGTCTTCGTCCACAATCCGGCTGGTACTTCTGTAAAGGAGAAGGGGCCGTGACGGTTTTGAACTCTGGAAAGTGATGATGATCGAAGTATCCGATACCTCTGCTTTCAAATTCGTAATCTTTGTTGCCCGTTCTTCCTCTGGTGTTACATCAACGATTCTCACTCCGGTAACGGTTTTATTTCTATAATGAGCAAACACCTTGTGGACAACACCTTTCGTGTCCTGGATAAGGACTGCATAATAATATTCTTTTGTATCCTCCGGCGAGTCGACATATGATTCATTTGATATATCGGCAATCATAAGAAGCTGGGCAAGACCGAGATTCTTTTCCGTTATTTCCTGTGTATACCGGTAAATAAGAATTTTCCCCCTGATTCCTTCCGGGCTTTTCCAGGTAAGGACAATACTCATTTCATTTACTTCTGCATTTATCCTGGAGACAAAAGGGGAAAGAGTTTCTTCCTGTCCGAACACAGGACTTGTCAGAAATAGAAGAATAACAAGTATAATAGTGATCTTCCTGATAATCATTTCCTTACTCACATCCCTCCTGTCCTTCTAATCTCTGGTCCTCTTCTTCTTTCTCGGCCTGTTTGTATTTTATCAATAGAGTGCTATTATTATAAGTATAATACGTATAGATTTTTTTTTCTATATAAGTATAGATTGAATAGATTGAATAAATTGAATAGATTGAATAGATTGAACATAAGGAGAATATATAGTATAAAGAAAGGGGATAGTTGCTATTATATTCATCCAAAGGAGTTATTATGAAAAGACAATACGTTTTTTTATTTATATTTCTAATTGTTTCCGGGGCATTGTCTGGACAGGACTGTACTGCCCGGTTTACTTACAGTATCATCAATAAAATAAAGAACTCGGTAATGATCAAGTTTACAAGTACCATGAAGGGATCAGCAAAGTATTTGTGGGATTTCGGGGACGGAATAAATTCCGATCTGCAACACCCTGTACATACCTATATTATCACATCAAAAAAGGATTTTACCGTTACCTTAAAGGTGACTTCGGGGGGGTGTTCTGACAAAGAGACCCAGACCTTGAGTTTTTCCGATGAAGATTGTTCTGCTGCATTTACTTATGAGGTGATAAAGAGTGATAAAAACAGTGCAGATGTACGATTTACCGTCTCTGAACCTGTTCCTTCTGCCTCATACCGGTGGAGTTTCGGGGATGGCAAAGGAACCAAGAAAATGAATCCGACCCACAGGTACAAAGTGAGTGGTGAAAAAAAGTTCACGGTAAAGTTGACAGTAAAAGCGGGCAGTTGTGAGGATAAAAAGGTCCAGGTCATCACCCTTAAGACTTCTGAGCCTGAACCTGCGCCTGAACCTACGCCTGAACCTGCGCCCACAGAAATTTGCACGGCTGATTTTATCTATGAAGCTATAAGCATAGCCCCGAGCAGGGCTACTGTCCGCTTTACAAGCAAGATGGGGGATGCTTCCAAATATGAATGGTCTTTTGGTGATGGAAAGAATTCCACCGATAAGAATCCTGTTCATGTTTATGTTATTATTGCAAAAAAGGTATTTGAGGTGACTCTTTCTGTTGTAAAATCCGGATGTACGGATAAGAAGACGAAAACCATCACTATCGGGGAAACAGGCGAGGTTGCGAAAGTTGAATGTTCTGCTGATTTTTCCTTTGAAATAAAAAAATACCAGGGTAATGGTGGGGTAGTACAGTTTACCAGTGCAATGACAGGGGCTTCTTCCTATAAATGGGATTTTGGCGATGGGCATACTTCTATGGATAAAAATCCATCTAATGTATTTGATTTATCAAAGACCCGTATCTATACTGTTACCCTGGAAGTGAAAAAAGATACATGTACCGATAAAAAAACGAAAAAAGTGGAGTTTCCTGGTGATATGGAATCACCTGGTGAAAAGAAATCCGAATGTACTGCAGAATTCAGTTATACTATTATTCGCCAGGATAATACAAAAGGCCTGGTCCAGTTCGCCTCCGGTCTTGCCGATTCCCTTGCAGTATTTGACTGGGATTTCGGGGATGGAATCAAATCCGCCAAGAAAAATCCTGTTCATACCTATGACATTACATCAAAGCAGCAGTTTCAGGCAGTATTAAAAGTAACAAAAGGCGGGTGTTCAGATACGCAGAAACAATTGATTGATTTCAAAAAAGGCTTATGCACAGCCGAATTCACCGTGAAAATTGTGTATAATGATGGAAACAAAGCAAGGGTGGAAGTAACCTGTAAAGCGAGTACACCCGATGCAGATTTTACCTGTAATTTCGGTGATGGAACAATCTCAAAAGAATGGAATCCTGTTCATACCTACAATATTGCACTTAAAAAGAAGTATACCATTACCTTAAGAGTGAGAAAAGGTGATTGTGATGATCAGTCAGAACAGGGGATCAGCTTTTAAGGGCAATTTATAACATGGCTACGCAAACTATTTAATGAAAAAAGTGGAACCACCGGTTACACTGATTGCACCGATTGATTAAATCTGATTAAATCTGATTAAATCAGTGTAATCTCGATATAATTACAAATATGAATAGATCCACGAACTCATGCTATTATTGATTTCCCGGTATATGATGAAATTATTACAGAAATCAAAGCGGAAGATATCTTACAAAGGAAGATGAAGTATAAATAATAAGCAGTTTAAAAAGTAGTAAGAAAAAGGTAGGATTATTCATAAATTTTGGGGAACTATCATTAAAGTTCAAACTATTTATATACTAAATGGAAAAATCTGCGAAATCGGTGTCATCTGTGGTTTCTTTAAAAATATCGGAATTCCTGGACAGATAAAAATATCAATTTTCCATACCACGATTAACTTAAGCATGATTGCTATACATATGTGTAGTTCTTCCCCAAAAAAAGACTAAATTTGTTTGAATTTATAAAAAAATATTATTGACAATTTAAAAAGATAGGATATTATAGGATTAATAGTGGGAAAAAGTGGGAATATTTAGGAAAAAGTGGGAGAGATGGTGTGATAACTGGGGAATACAGGTATTCTCTGGATGATAAAAGCAGATTAATGATCCCGGTAAAAATGAGGAGTGAGATAAATGGAAATATCCTTATCTTAACCCGCGGGGCGGAAAAGTGTCTGTGGTTGTTTCCGCCGGAAGAATGGCAGATTTTTTCGGAAAACCTTATCACATCCACCTCTATTTATGAGAAAAAGGGCAGGCTTATCCGGCGGAGGATCATTTCCCCTGCCCAGGAAGTGGAAGTGGACAAGAACGGCAGGATCATCATCCCTTCTACGATGAGGGAATATGCCCAGCTGAAAAAGGAATGCATTATCCTTGGCCAGGGAAAATCCATAGAGGTCTGGGATGATGAATTATATAAAGAGTATTGCATGGAAAATGAACCGGAGTTCCATGAAGCATTTGAGGAACTTGGTAAAATTTAGGAATTTGTTATAGAATATGGTGCTGGTATCTGAAATGGGTAAAAAGATGTATATTCATACTCCTGTTTTATTGGAAAGGATTCTTGAATATGTAAAGCCGGTAAAATCCGGGAGTCTCTTTATTGATGCAACCCTTGGCGAAGGGGGGTATTCAGAGCGTTTCTTAACAGAGTTTCCCGGTATCCAGATTATCGGTATAGAACGTGATCCGGAAATCCTTGAAATTGCCAGGAAAAGACTCGGCAGGTTCGGGGAGCGGGTTATGTTGTTTCATATGTGGTTTGATGATTTTTTTAACGCGTATGAGCAGCTTGTTCAGACAGACCCGGACAGGATCATCTTTGATCTCGGCATCTCACGGTTTCACTACGAGGTGAGTGGCCGGGGATTTTCCTTTACGGAAGAACAGCCCCTTGATATGAGGCTTTCCGGGGAACTTACCCTTTCTGCCTGCGATATTGTCAATACATATCCGGAAGAAAAGCTTTCACTGCTGTTCAGGGACTTTGGGGAGGAACGGTTTGCCCGCCGGATTGCCCGGGCTATTGTTTATAATAGAAAAAAGAAACCGGTTAAGACCAGCAGGGCTCTTGCGGAAATCATTAATAAAGCGATCCCGAAAGAGGGAAGGCGTGCGTTGAAAATTAATCCTGCAACCAGGTGCTTCCAGGCATTGAGGATTGCAGTGAATTCCGAACTCGAGCGTCTTGAGAACGGACTTGAGGCAGCATTCAAAATTCTTGTAAAAGGAGGCCGGATGGGTGTTGTCTCCTATCATTCACTGGAGGACAGGATAGTAAAGCGGTTCTTTAAAGAAAAAAAATCTTCATGTACATGTCCGCCGGATTGGCCGATTTGTCAATGTAGAGGGGTGAGTGAAGCAGAGATACTCACCACAAAGCCCGTACAGCCGGAAGCAGAAGAAATACATAAAAACAGGGCATCACGAAGTGCAAAACTGCGGGTTATTGAAAAAATCGTTCCCCGGGAGGCAGTATGAAGAAATTAATTATTATTATCCTTACCTGTATTGTTCCGCTTATGCTTTTTCTTGAGGTGTGGGGAGTATTTTTAAATCAAAAACTTTCAATTGATATCAAGGAGCTTGAAGAAGAACAAAACGAATGGCTTGAGGAAAATAAAAAACTTATTACAGCCATTGCTGTATACAGTTCGCCGGAAAGAGTGGAAAAGGTAGTGAACGAAGAACTCGATTTAAAAAAAATCGATCCGGGTAATATCATGAAAATAATACTTGTTGGAAGTAAGGAGTAAAAAGGGTTTTGACAGGACTTAAGCAGGAAGCGCTGTTTACCATAGAAGAACTCATCAATTGTGCAGGCGGGAAAGCTGTTTTTCTCCCGGACAGGGTCCATCCGGTCTGTTCTTTTGTTATTGATTCAAGAAAAGCGGAAGAATCCTCTCTTTTTGTTCCCCTTAAAGGCGAACATACCGATGGTCATGAATTTCTTGCCCATGCGGTATCGGGGGGTGCACGGGCACTTTTTGTTGCAGAAGCTATCTGGCAGATCCGGAAAAATCAGATTCTTTTTGATCTGAAAGACTCGGAAGTTTCAATTATTATGGTAAAAGATCCGTTAAAAGCGTTCCAGGATTGTGCAAGGGTCTATCTGAACAGGTTTTCTTCCCTTTGCCGGATAGGGATTACCGGGAGTAATGGCAAGACGACCACAAAAGAAATTACTGGTTCGATCCTGTCGCAAAAGGGCAAGACATTAATAAACCAGGGGAATTTGAACTCCGAGATCGGTCTTCCCCTTTCCGTATTCCGGGTTCAACCGGACCACCACTTTGGGGTATTTGAAATGGGAATGAATCATAAAGGCGAGATGGATATCTTGAGCGATATAGTAAAGCCTGATGCAGCGGTAATCACCAATATCGGTGTTGCACATATAGGTATTCTTGGTTCAAAGGATGCGATTGCAGGGGAAAAGAAAAGAATTTTTACCCATTTTAATGGAAACCAGACAGCATATATATATGAAGATGAACCGTATTTTTCCTTTCTTTCCAAAGGAGTGAAAGGCAGGATCATCCCGTACGGACTTAAGAGTACAAAAGGATTTACAGGATATGAGGACCGGGGCCTGGATGGTATGACCATCAACTGGGAGGGGTTCCGGGTCCTTTTTCCTTTGTTCGGATTTCATAATCTGCTTAATGCCCTTGGGGCACTTACCCTTGCCCGGGAACTGGGGATCGGGAACCGGGAAATAATCGATGGTCTTGAAGGGGTAACACCGCTTTTCGGAAGATCCCAGGTAGTAAAAGGCAGGATCACGATTATCCAGGATTGTTATAATTCAAATCCCGATTCGGTAAAGGAAGCCCTGGAGTTCCTTGGCACTGTCAGCTGGAAAGGAAGAAGGATTGCGGTCCTTGGAAGTATGCTCGAGCTTGGGAGAGAAAGCGAGAATGCCCATTTACAGATTCTGCATGATAAGCAAATCCTGCATCTGGACAGGCTTTATTTATTCGGTCCGGAGTTTGAAAAACCCTGGTCTGTCTATTTGAAAGGAAAGAAGGATATTCATAGTTTCTGGACAGATGACTTTTCTTCTTTAGTAAAGGAATTAAAAGAAAATGTACAGGAAGGAGATCTCCTCCTGTTAAAAGGCTCACGGGGCATTGAACTTGAACGTCTGGTCCCGGAGTTGAGAACAGGAAAAAGGTGAGGGGGAAATTGAGTGTTTTATAAATTTCTTTATCCGCTGGTAAAATATTTTTCCGTATTCAATATATTCCGGTACATCACCTTCAGGGCAGCTTATGCGGCGATTACTGCGCTGCTCATCTCTTTTCTTTTCGGTCCTTTGCTTATACGCCAGCTGAAAAAACTGAAAGTGGGCCAGGAAATAAGGGAAGATGGCCCCCGGACCCATCTGGTAAAATCGGGTATTCCCACGATGGGGGGAATACTCATCATTCTTTCGGTGATTATCTCGGTACTCCTCTGGCAGGATATTGATTCGCTTTATACATGGATTCTTATCCTGGCTGCAACCGGATTCGGATCAATCGGGTTTATTGATGATTATATCAAGTTTATTAAAAAGGATTCAGGGGGATTACAGGCCCGGTTCAAACTTATCGGCCAGTTTATCTTTTCATTCATTATTGTGCTTATCCTTTACCTGGGTAAAACTGACCATACGACATATCTCTATATTCCTTTTATAAAAATGCCCGTCCTCGATCTTTCTTTTTTTTACATTCCTGTTTCCATCATACTGCTCATGGGATATTCCAATGCAGTCAATTTTACCGACGGACTTGATGGTCTTGCCTCGGGACTTGTTATTTTCGTTGGCATTACCTTTTCTATCCTCTCATACCTTACCGGGAGGGTGGATATGGCAGAATACCTTAATATCCCGTACATAGAAGGAAGTGGCGAGATTACCATTATCTGTGCTGCTTTAATCGGTGCAAGCGTGGGCTTTCTCTGGTTCAATACGCATCCTGCTGAAATAATGATGGGGGATACGGGGAGTCTTTCCCTTGGCGGTGTAATCGGTGTAATCGCGCTTATTATAAAAAAAGAGATTCTTTTAATTATTACCGGGGGGGTATTTGCCCTGGAAATACTCTCTGTCATTATCCAGATTGTCTCGTTTAAATTAACAGGAAAAAGGGTATTTAAAATGGCCCCCCTTCATCATCATTTTGAATTAAAGGGGTGGAAGGAAAGCAAAATTGTTATACGGTTGTGGATACTCGGGGGGCTTTTTGCCCTTTTGAGTTTATCCACATTGAAAATTCAATAGATAAAGCGGTTTTTTAAAGACTGTTTTAAAAAAGGATGTAAGCAGGTGGAGAAAATCAGGAGAAACCACGTGGATATGTTCCTCATTCTTATCCTCGTCCTTTTAATCGGCACAGGCATTTCCATCCTTTTTTCCGCATCATATTATCATGCAGAAAGACTGGGGAAAAATCCATGGTATTTTTTAGTAAAACAGGCAACATGGATACTCTTTGGCTCACTTATTGCCTATTTTATGTCCCATATTTCCCTGGACTTTGTAAAGAAAGCAATCCCCTGGATACTTCTTGGCGCTTTTATCCTTTCGCTCTTAACATTTTTTCCGGTAATCGGTGAACCTATCAGCGGGGCCAGGAGATGGATTTTTATTTTCGGGCAATCTTTCCAGCCCTCTGAATTTGCCAAGTTTGCCCTGGTTTTATATCTTGCATATATATTAAGCAGGAAAAAGGACAATATAAACGATCCTGTCATGTCCGTACTCCCCCCGCTTATTGTTGTCCTGGTTTTTGTTGTTATTATTTATTTTCAGAATGATTTTTCCACGGCCTTTTTTATCTTTTTTATTGCGCTGGCGATCTTTTTTATTGCCAATATAAAGATGATCTATTTTATCATACTTGGTGCACTTATTATACCCGCAGGAACCATCCTCCTTTTTACAAAAGTCTACTGGGTGAAAAAACTCATTGTTTTTCTTTCACCGGGATCAGATCCTGCAGGAACCGGGTGGCAGATACTCCAGGCTCATACAGCGCTTGCCCGGGGCGGATTCCTCGGAAAAGGCCTGGGCAAAGGGATAAAAAAACTCGGGGTGCTTCCCGAAGCCCATACGGATTTTATCTTTGCAGTGATCGGGGAAGAGGTGGGATTCCTGGGGATTCTTTTTATTCTCGGACTCTTTATCTGCTTTACCTGCAGGGGGTACCTTATTTCCTTTCGGTGCAGGGATCCTTTTAAATACTATCTTTCCTTTGGAGTGACCAGTATTATTTTTTTTCAGGCTATTCTGAATATGGCCGTGGTAGTGGGTCTTATCCCTGCCACAGGTATTCCCCTCCCGTTTTTTTCACTGGGCGGATCTTCCATATTTATGACCCTTATAATGATTGGCCTGCTTTTAAATATTTCCAGGGAAAATAAAGAATCCGGGTGGAGGTATACCTGAATGCAGCAGATATACCCCATCAACACCACATGGAACAGGGAAAAGAAGGAAAAATTCACCAACAAGATACTATGGATTATCATTTTCTTCCTTTTTTCTATTGCTGTGATTGAAGTCCTGTTTCAATTCGTGATTGCACCGCAATTGAAAATCAAAAAGGTGATCATAGACAGCGATCTTTCTCTTTCCAGGGAAGAGATATTACATCTTGCAGGAATTGGAAAAACCCTGTATTATTTTTCCCTGGATACAAAGGAGATCGAACAGAAGCTTTCGGAATACCCGGCTGTACGCAATGTGAAAGCGGAAAAAAGATTCCCCGGTACCCTCGAGGTGGTAGTCAATAAAAGGGCTCCCCTTGTGATCGCTCTGTTCGAGGACAGGGGAAGGAGTTTTCCCGGGCTTATTGATGAAGAAGGAATCGTTTTTTATATAGGAAAGTCCGGCGATGAGTTTAATCTTCCTGTTATTTCCGGCCTGGATTTCGAAGAATACAGGGCAGGGATGAAGCTTCCCGATGTATTACGATCCTTTTTATTTGAGTTGAATACATTAAGAAAGGAATCCAGCACGTTGTTTAATTTTATTTCAGAGATCAAGGTGATACCCCTGGGAGACAGTGATTTTGAATTATTGTTTTATATGATACCGTACACGACAAAAATCAGGTTCGGTAAAAATATTAATGAAAAGATACTTGCCTATGCAATGATGGTCCTTGATGTATTGAATCATCAGGGAATGTCGGATACAGTAAAAGAGATAGATTTCAGATCAAGAGAGATTGTCTATAAACATCAAGGAGGGGGAGATATTTGAGCCAGGGAGATTGTATAGTCGGCCTCGACATAGGAACTACAAAGATATGTGCAATAATCGGGGAGTACAATGATAATAATATGCTCGAGATTACCGGGGTGGGAATTGCCCCGTCCCGTGGTTTACGGCGTGGTGTAATTATCAATATAGAGACAACAGTCAAATCCATCCTGAATGCAGTGGAAGCCGCAGAGATGATGTCCGGGAGAGAGATCGAGAGTGTGCATACAGGACTTGCCGGCGGTAATATCGAAGGGATAAACTCAAAAGGGGTGGTGGCTGTTACAGGCAAAGGAAGAGAGATAACAAAGGAAGATGTGGACAGGGTTGTCGATGCTGCCAGGGCGATTCCTATTCCCATGGACAGGGAGGTGATTCATATGATCCCCCAGGAGTTTATTGTAGACGACCAGGGGGGTATAAAGAATCCTATCGGGATGATCGGTGTCCGTCTGGAGGCAGAGGTTCATATTATTACTGCGGCAGTTACTTCTGCACAGAATATTGTAAAATCCGTGAATCGTGCGGGATTCAAGGTGCAGAACATCATCCTTGAACCCCTTGCCTCTGCAAAAGCTGTCCTTTCCGGGGATGAAAAGGAGCTGGGAACTGTTCTTGTCGATCTTGGTGGAGGCACCACGGATATTCTTCTTTACAAGGAAGGTTCCCCGTATTATACCGATATTATTCCCCTGGGCGGGGAACAGGTAACAAGCGATATTTCCATTATGCTTAAAACCCCGGTCGATGCGGCAGAGAATATCAAGCTAAAATCCGGCTGTTGTTATATAGATCTTATCCAGGGTGATGAAGAGGTCTTTATTCCGGGAATCGGCGGCAGACCCCCCCGGCGCATGATGAAAAAAGACCTGGTGGAAATCATTCAACCCAGGGTAAGCGAGATCCTTACCATGGTAAAGGAAAAAATAGAAAACAAGGGGTACTTGAAATTCCTGGGTGGCGGTGTAGTCCTTACCGGCGGTGGGTCTTTACTCCCGGGGATTACAGAGCTTGCAATGAATATCTTCGATTTGCCTGTCCGGGTGGGATACCCCATAAAATGCGGCGGGCTTGTCGAAGAGTACAATAACCCGATGTTTTCAACAGGGATCGGACTTGTCCTCTATGGTGCTGCCCAGCAGGAATCCGGGACCAGGTTAAAGAGCCGGGATAAACAAAGTGTATTTAAAAGTGTCATAGAAAGGATGAAGGACTGGTTTAAGGAATTTATTTGAACCGGTACATAAATTTATAATATATTCAGATAACTGGGAGGGGAAAATGAATATAGAATTTCTCGAAGACAATAATAATACCAATCTTACCCTTATCAAAGTCATTGGAATCGGGGGCGGCGGGAATAATGCAGTGAACAGAATGATTGCCGCGGGCTTGAAGAATGTGCGATTCATCTCGGTGAATACCGATGTCCAGGCACTCCAGATGTCCCGGGCAGAGGTGAAGTTCCCTCTCGGGACAAAGATCACCGGGGGGCTGGGTGCAGGCGGCAAACCGGAAATCGGTGAAAAAGCGGCATTGGAAGATTATGAGGAAATTCAATCGATTATCCGCGGGTCCGATATGATCTTTCTCACCGCAGGGATGGGCGGCGGAACAGGTACCGGTGCCGCACCGGTAATCGCCCAGATTGCCAGGGAGCTCGATGTCCTTACCGTAGCAGTGGTGACAAAGCCATTTGATTTTGAAGGTAAAAAAAAGATGCTTATTGCAGAAGAAGGAATCGAAAAGCTCAAGAATTCCGTGGACACCTTGATCGTGATTCCCAATCAGTATCTTTTAAAGATCGTGGAACGGCGGACACCGATAAAGGAAGCTTTTCGGATGGCAGATGAGGTCTTGAGGCAGGGAGTGCAGGGCATATCCGATCTTATTACTACCCCCGGGGAGATCAATATCGATTTTGCCGATGTCTGTACCATTATGAAAGGAAAAGGAGATGCCCTTATGGGGATCGGTACGGGGACAGGGGAAAACAGGGCAGTGGATGCGGCGACAAATGCGATAAACAACCCCCTCCTGGAAGACGCAAAAATAGAGGGTGCAAAAGCGATCCTTGTGAATGTGACCGGCGGGGACGATCTTACCCTTACCGAGTTCGAAGAGATCATGAAAATCATTACTGCAAATGCGGATGATGATGCATTGATTATTTCCGGCACGGCATTCGAAGAAACGCCGGATGACAGGATGAAAGTGATTGTTATTGCCGCGGGGTTCGACCTGAACAGCAGGAAGGTAAAGACGACAACGCAGAAAAACGAGAGTGCCGGGGATATTATTCCTTATGATGAATGGGTAAAAATCGGGAGGGGGATGACAAAAAAGGGACAGGGAGAATACCTTCTTGAAAGAAATTCCAGGGAAGCGGAGCTTTTTATTCCCACGGTATTACGGGATAAAAAGATATCCGGGAACGGGGACTAAGATCAGAAAATGGATGCTTCCAAATATATAAAAACATTTGAAGATTATATACGGGTGGAATTACGGCTTTCTGCAAACTCTGTTGCCACCTATATTCATGAATGCAATGTATTTATTTTATACTGTAAAAAAAACAACCTTTCTTTTAATAAGGTAACAAGCAGTAATGTGATTGATTTTCTTGTTCAGCGGCAGTTAAGCGGGATAAGCCAGAGAACAATCGCCAAATCCTTGAGCAGCCTCCGTTCGTTTTTTAAGTTTCTCATTCTCGAGGGAATTACAGCCCAGAATCCTGCCAGACTGGTTGAAATGCCCAGGATACAGAAGAAAATCCCGAAGATTTTCAGTATGTCGGAAATGGATGATTTTTTCCATTGTATTGATACGGAAAATCCGCTCGGAATCCGGGACAGGGCCCTTTTTGAACTCATCTATTCCTGCGGTCTCCGGGTATCCGAGGCAGTGGGACTTAAGTGTGCAGATCTGTTTTTACAGGAAGCACTCATAAAAGTAAAGGGAAAGGGAAACAAGGAGCGGCTCATCCCGGCCGGTGAATATGCACTGCACTGGCTCTCTTTATACCTGAAGCAGGGTAGGCCCGTGCTGTTAAAACGGAATATGCGGACAGATGTGCTTTTTCTTAATCACCGGGGAAAGCCTTTATCCAGGAAAGGAATGTGGAAACGGTTTAAAGAAATCGAAAACAGGGCAAATCTGAAAGGAAAGATCCATACATTGCGGCATTCTTTTGCAACCCACCTGTTAAGCGGGGGTGCGGATTTACGGTCGGTACAGGAACTGCTCGGACATGCGGATGTAAGTACGACACAGATTTATACCCATGTGGAAGAAGAAGAATTAAGAAACTATCATAAAAAATATCATCCAAGGGGATAAATTCTGTTTCCAGGCAATGCCGGAAGATGTTTTTTGTTTTATATTATAGAAAAAGGAAGAAAGAGGACCAGAGGGTCAGAGGACCAGTGAGTCAGATGGCCAGCGGGCCAGTGAACCAGATGATCTGCAAGTCAGATGGCCGGAAGGATCAGAAGGTTAGAGAGCGAGGCGATAAGAGTATTTATGGAAGTAAAAAAGGGTGAGATGATGAGAAAGATTGGGATTATAGTTATATGTATAGGTATACTCTCGGGATGCACCGGGCAGGGGGAAAAGGATTTCATCGATGCCCTTATGAGTCTTGAGGATTCCGGCTCTGTTTATGCAGAGATTGATCCCGGGATAAGGGAAGATATAGAAGAGATTGCCCGGCTTTATAAAGATGATCTTAAAAAGGAAGTAACGCAAAACGAGGAATTGGGATCATTGTATAAACAACTGGGACAAAAATACCTGGACATTGCGGAAATTTACCGGCAGATACAGAACAATCTCCTCCCGGTCGATCCGGGTTTTGATTCCCCGCAGGAGAAGGACGTATACAATAAAATGCTTGCCATACGGTTTTATGACAGCAGGATGTATGGGAAAGCCTATAAAAGCTTTCACCGGGCTATTGAGTTGAATCCCTCCAATTCTATTCTGTATTATCATGCAGGGGTTTGCGCAGGCTGGATGGCAAAGTCGATAGTAGACCCAGGATCCGTATCCGAACAGGAAGAATGGTATATGACAGCAGAAAACTGCTATAAACGGGCGCTTGAGCTTGATCCGTATTATGTTGATGCCCTTTACGGGTATTCTATCCTCCTTATTATCGAACTGGACAGGGCAAATGAAGGGATTGAATATGTGAAAAAGATACTGGAAAAGGAAAAAAAGAATACAAACGCATTATTTCTCCTTGCCCGTGCGTATTATCAGATTGGCGATTATGAGCAGGCACTTGACAATTATGATCGTATTCTTGATATAACACAATCAGTACAGGTAAAGGAAAAGGTACGAATTCTGAAAGAGCAGGTAAAGGATAAACAATATGAATCAGAATAAAACACTCTGTATATTTGCATTACACAGAATGGAATTCCTGAAGACCAGGGAAAAACTCATTTTTTATGAACTTCTGGAAACGGAAAAGGATATTTTTTTATTCTCACAAAATGAAGTGCAGGCTGTTTTGGGAAGAAGATTAAAAACAGACAGATGGGATCCAGGAAAATACCTGAATACGGCAGAGAAAGATATGAAAGCCATCATTGATTCAGGAATCAGGTTCGTCTTTTTCTGGGATCCCGGATATCCCCCGCAGTTACGGGAAATTTACGATCCTCCTTTTGTCCTGTTTTACCGGGGAGCACTCCCCGGGTTTATTACCCCGGCGGTGGGAATTGTGGGTACAAGGTTTCCGACCGGTTCGGCACGGAGTGCTGCATTTCAGATGGGAATGGAGCTTTCCGGTCTTGGAATTGATGTGGTATCCGGTCTGGCAAATGGGATTGACAGGGAAGCGCATGAAGGAAGTCTTAAAGGGAGCGGACGCTCTGTTGCAGTACTCGGAAACGGGATCGATACCGTGTATCCGGTAACCAGCAGGAAGGTTGCAGAGAAAATTCTTCTGCATAATGGCGTTATTTTTTCCGAATATTTTCCCGGTGTATTGCCTTTAAAATACCACTTTCCCGCGAGGAACCGTATTATAAGCGGGCTTTCACGAAGTGTGGTCATAATCCAGGCTCCTGAAAGATCCGGTGCGCTTATTACTGCGGATTATGCACTTGAGCAGGGAAGGGATATCTATGTCCATAAAACCGGGCTTTCCGGTATCCAGGGTGAAGGAACCCGGAAACTTTCCTGTGATGGCGCACCGGTTATCGAATATGCCCTGGATATATTACTGGATTGGGACTTTGGAGTTGACTCATCTCCTCTGAATTGCGATTATAATATGAGTGGTTGTAATGATTATGGCGATGATCCGGAATATTGTTTTCATAACCAGGAGAAAAGGGAACACACGGGTAACTGGCTTGCAAGAATGATGGAATATGAACTGGCAGGTGCTGTTACAAGATACAATGGCGAGTATTTCAGGAGATAAGTATGGCGAAAAAGGCAAACAAGGCAAAGAAAATCAATTTACTTATTGTTGAATCACCTGCAAAGGCGAAGACAATCCAGAAATACCTTGGGAACGGATATGGCGTTACTGCATCAATCGGGCATCTTTTTGACCTTCCCCGCTCCCGGCTTGCAATCGATGTGGAAAATAATTTTAAACCTGAATATATCACTATCCGGGGGAAGGCGAAAATACTCAAAGAAATACTCAAGGAGGCAAAAAAGGCTGAACGTATTTTTTTAGCATCTGATAATGACAGGGAAGGGGAAGCGATCTCCTATCATATCCGGAATGCACTTTTGCGCAAGTTCCCGGATATGAGTATTATGAGAATCGTGTTTAACGAGATTACGCCAACCGCCATACAAAAAGCAGTGGAATCTCCCATGGAAATCGATATTAAAAAAGTGAATGCACAAAAAGCAAGAAGAATACTTGACCGGCTGGTGGGTTATAAACTTTCGCCAATACTCTGGAAAAAGGTGAAAAACGGCCTGTCCGCGGGGCGTGTCCAGTCTG
Organism: Spirochaetales bacterium; assembly: GCA_016935735.1. Taxonomy (GTDB): domain Bacteria; phylum Spirochaetota; class Spirochaetia; order SZUA-6; family JAFGRV01; genus JAFGRV01. Next base: position 16,383 of record JAFGQK010000084.1, read on the forward strand.
TAGCTCTTAGACTTATCTGCGAACGGGACCGGGAGGTTGAAGCCTTTATCCCCCGGGAGTACTGGACAATCGAAGCGCAGTTAAAAAAGGGAAAAAAGGCATTTACCGCACAACTTGTCCAATACAGGGGTGAGAAACCGGAAATCTCGAATTATGAAGATGCGCAAAAGTTTATTGCATTTTTTAAGGGAAAAGATTTCCGGGTTCAGGAAGTAAAAGAAAAGGAAAAACTCACACGGCCTCTTGCTCCTTTTACCACATCAAAACTCCAGCAGGCCTCTGCGACCAGGTTCGGGTATACTTCCCGCAAAACGATGCGTATTGCACAGACACTCTACGAAGGGGTGAATATCGGTTTTGAACGTGTCGGTTTAATTACTTATATACGAACAGATTCAACAAGGATTGCACAAACTGCACTCGATGCAGTAAGGGCTTTTATTTTCAAAAATTATCCTGGTGAACTTCCCGAAAAGCCGAATATCTATGCACCGGGAAAGAAAGCCCAGGATGCACATGAAGCGATCCGGCCCACGTATGTGGAAAAGACCCCGGATTCGGTAAAAAGCAGTCTGACACCGGAGCAGTTTAAACTCTATTCACTTATATGGGAACGGTTTGTTTCTTCCCAGATGTCCCCGGTGAAAAGCAGGATTGTTACTATAGAGTTTCTCTGTGAACAGGGAATTTTCAGGACAAGTGCTACCAGGATCCTGGAAAAGGGATTTTACAAAGCACTCAAACTCCTTGCTCCAAAGGAGAAAACGCAAACTCTCCCGTCACTTTCTAAAGGGGATATAGTGGAATGCACAGATCTTGCCGGGGAACAGCACTTTACCCAGGGACCATCTTATTATACCGATGCATCAATTATAAAAGCCCTGGAAGAAAAAGGGATCGGCCGGCCTTCCACCTATGCGCCAATTATTTCCGTGCTTATTGACAGATATTATGTTGTACGGAAGAACAAGAAGTTGAAAGCAACGGTTTTGGGGAAAATAATAAATGACCTGCTGGTAAAGACATTCCCGGAAATTATGGATGTCAATTTTACTGCAAGTGTTGAACAAAAACTGGACAGGGTAGAGACAAATGACGAACCGTGGGTCCAGATGATTTCGGAGTTTTATATGCCGTTTCATCAAAAGGTGGAACATGTCATGGAACACCTCGAATCCATTAAAGGGGTGCTGGACGAAGAGACAGAGTATACCTGTGAAAAATGCGGGAAACCCATGGTAAAGAAACTGGGGAGATACGGATTTTTTATTGCCTGTTCCGGTTTTCCCGGGTGTATGAACTCAAAGGCCGTTCCCCTTGCAGATTGTCCCAGGCCGGGGTGTAAAGGAAAGATTATCGCCAAGAGAAAACAGGGAAGCCGGGGCAAGGTGTTCTACGGCTGTACGGAATATCCCGCATGCGATTTTGTCACATATTTTCCCCCGACAAATGTCAAATGCCCCCATTGCGGATATTTTCTTGTCGAGCGGTCGGATAAGAAAAGGGGCGACTACAAGGTCTGTGTAAACCCTGAATGCGATTATATGCATGTGCAGGAACAGGAGGAAGAAGCAAAGAATGCTGGATAAATACCTGTCATATTTGAAAAGCATCCGCAATTTATCCTATCATACCATCCGTGCATACAGGGAAGATATTGAACGGTATCAGGAATTCCTGCTGAAGAATAAGGCAAAGGAAGATGATGTGAACATTTCCCTGGTAAGGGCGTTTATTGCATCACTTTCAAAGAGCGGGCTTGCATCAATGACGATAAACAGGATCCTTTCCGGCATAAGGGGATATTACCGGTTCATGCAGCAGCATGGCATTATGAAGTCGGATCCGCTTTCCGGCATTTCATGTCTGAAAAGTGAGTCAAAACTTCCTGTGTTCCTTTTTGAAGATGAGGTGGAAACATTACTGGACATGAATTCTACTGATTTCCTTAAACTCAGGGACAGGGCGCTGTTTGAGTTTCTTTACTCGACCGGGTGCAGGGTGAGTGAGGCGGTACAGTGCAATCTTACGGAGATTGATTTAAAAAACGGGACAACCCGTGTGACAGGAAAAGGGAACAAGGAGAGGATGCTGTTTATCGGCGATACGGCGCTTCTGGTACTCAAGGAGTACATAACAAAGAGGAAGTTTCATGTAAAAACAGAAAGCATGGATGCAGCGAAAGCCCTTTTTTTGAACAAAGATGGTATGCGATTGACGAGCAGGGGTGTGCGGTATATCCTGCACCGCTGCCTTGAGGAAATGGCTTTCAAGAAAAATGTTACCCCTCATACATTCCGGCATTCATTTGCAACCCATCTTTTAAATAAAGGTGCAGATATCCGTGTGGTGCAGGAACTCCTTGGGCATTCAAGTCTTACCACAACACAGGTATATACCCATGTAAGTCTTAAACGTCTGAAAGAGGTATATAAGGATGCCCATCCACATGCAATCATGAAGGAGAAAAAGAATGGATAAATTTAAAAGGACAACAGTCATTGTTGTCCGCAGGAATGGGAAAGTCGCGATGGCCGGGGACGGCCAGGTGACCCTGGGAAATACGATAATGAAGGCAAATGCAAAAAAGGTACGCAAAATATATGATAATCAAATTATCGTGGGATTTGCCGGTGCCACTGCAGATGCTTTCACCCTGTTTGAACGGTTTGAAGGGAAAGTGAAAGAGTTTGGCGGGGATTTGACACGTGCTTCCGTGGAATTGGCAAAGGATTGGCGGACAGACAGGGCATTAAGAAGGCTTGAGGCTTTGCTTCTGGTTGCGGATATTAAGAAAACCCTTCTTATTTCCGGCACGGGAGATGTGATAGAACCGGAACATGGTGTTATTGCCATTGGTTCGGGTGGGAGCTATGCATACTCGGCAGCAATGGCATACCTGGATGCTTCCGATTTATCTGCCAGGGAAATCGCAGAGCGTTCACTGAAGATCGCCTCTTCAGTATGTATTTATACCAATTCTCACATCCAAATAGAGGAGATAGAAAAATGATAGATCTGGATAAATTGACACCAAAAGAAATTGTTGCCGAACTTGATAAATATATAATCGGCCAGATGGATGCAAAACGATCCGTTGCCATCGCACTCCGGAACAGGATGAGACGGCAGAAGCTCCCGGAGGAATTGCGGGATGAGGTTGCACCAAAGAATATTATTATGATCGGCCCTACCGGTGTGGGAAAGACAGAAATCGCCCGGAGATTATCCAGGCTCAGTGGTGCACCGTTTATAAAGGTGGAAGCGACAAAATACACGGAAGTCGGGTATGTGGGCAGGGATGTTGAATCCATGGTACGTGACCTTGTTTCGGTAAGTATTTCCATGGTAAAGACCGAGATGCAGGAAGAAGTGAGAAAGGATGCAGAAAGGCGGGCAGAGGAAGAGATGCTTAATCTTTTACTCCCGGAAAAGAAGAAAAGACAGGCACCGGGTCCGGCAATTGAACCGGATACGGAAATTGCGGAGACATCCATGAAGCATACCCGGGAAAAGCTCCGCGAGATGCTTAAAAAAGGGCTTCTGGACGACAGGCAGGTCGAGGTCGATGTGACAAAAAAGGGATTTCAGGCAATGCAGGTCTTTACCGGTACCAATTTTGAAGAGATAGGGTTTAATATGGAGAACATCTCCAACCTGCTTGGCGGAAAAAAGAAAAAGAAAAGCGTATCCGTAAAGCAGGCCATGGAAATCCTGAAAGACGATGAAATGGATAAACTGGTGGATATGGACAGGGTATCCGAAATTGCCAAACAGCGTGTGGAAGAAATGGGGATCATTTTCCTTGATGAGATCGACAAGATTGCATCCACCGGCCAGAAACACGGGCCGGATGTATCCCGGGAGGGAGTGCAGCGGGACATCCTGCCGATCGTGGAGGGTTCAAAAGTACACACCAGGTACGGAATTGTGGATACATCCCATATTCTCTTTATTGCAGCAGGTGCGTTTCATATGTCAAAACCCTCCGATCTTATCCCGGAACTCCAGGGCAGGTTCCCGCTTCGTGTGGAGCTTCAGTCACTCACCACAGAAGATTTTATAAAGATCCTTACACAACCGGAGAATGCATTAATTAAACAATATATCGCCCTTTTAGAAACAGAGGGGGTGAAACTGGTGTTTACCGACGATGCCATTACGAAAATATCTGAAATTGCATCTGATGTAAACTCAAAAACAGAGAATATCGGTGCAAGGCGGCTCCATACGATCATGGAACACCTTCTTGAGGAGGTTTCTTTTACAGCATCCGATCTGTCGGGCCAGACCATTACTATAACAAAGGAATATGTGAATGAAAGGCTCAAGGATATTGTGGAAGACAGGGATTTGACACGGTTTATTCTTTAATGAGTTCCCTGCATAAAGGTGCGAATAGTGCTTATCCGGTATCCTTATCCAGCCGAAATTTGATACAGAGAGAATATACAGAGAATATAAAAAGAGAATATAAAAAGAGAATATAAAAAGGTGGGGTTCAACAAGTTGAACCTGATTTTTAATAGAATAAGGTGGTAAAGGAGATGTTTTTTACAGGGAGTTTTTCCAGGGCTGTTGATATGCTCAATAACACGATGGATGTGAGTATCCTCCGCAGGAATGTCATGGCCAATAATATTGCAAATTCGGATACCCCGAATTTCAAGAGAACCGATGTCAATTTCGAAGCAGAACTGAAACGGGCCCTGGAATCGGGAAACATACGACCGTTCCCGGCAAATCTGACGCGGGAAAAGCATATTTCATTCCAGAGACCGCAGAATTGGCGGGACGTGAAACCCCGGCGTGTCCTGGATTACCTTACCACTGCAAAAAACAATGGGAATAATGTCGATATCGAAGTTGAAATGATGGGTATGCTTGAGAATCAGCTTATGTATCAGACCATGTCCCAGATGATAACGAGTGAGTTTAACCGGGTGAACCTGGTATTACGATAGTTTTTAAGGAGTATACATGGGAATATTTTCAAGTATAAATACGGCAGCTTCCGGTCTTACCGGACAGAGAACAAGGCTGGATGTCATTGCGGACAATATTGCCAATGTGAATACCACCAGGACAGCCGAAGGCGGGCCGTTTCGAAGGAGCAGGGTCGTTTTCCGTCCGCGTGTTTCACAACCTTACTGGAGAAGCCCTTTTCTGCCCGAGTATCTGGATAACGGTGTGGGAAAAGGAGTGAGGATCAAGAAAATAGAAAAGGATTTTGATGCAGAGCCACGGCTCGTTTATGATCCGACACATCCCGATGCCATTAAATCAGGACCACGGAAAGGGTATGTCGAATACCCCAATATCAATATTGTGAGCGAGATGGTGGATATGATCTCTGCATCCCGTTCATACGAGGCAAATGTCGCAGTCATGAACGGCACAAAAAGTATGTTTTTAAAAGCTCTGGAAATAGGGAGGTAGTAATGTTTTTGCGTGCAGATCAGGCGATGGGACATGTGATCCCTTTAAGAACAACACACCCAAAGCATATAGACGAGTCCGGGTTTAAATCAGGTGAAAAACCGGATGCGGAAAAATCCTTTGGCGAGTTGTTTTTAAAAGCCTTTAACGATGTGAATGATCTCCAGGTTAACACAAATAAGATGAGTGAAACGATGATTACCGATCCCGAAAGCGTGAATGTCCATGATGTAATGATCTCTATTGCAGAAGCAAATCTTTCACTTTCCATGACAAAAGCGATTGTGGACAGGGCGCTCCGGGCATACAGGGAGATTGTTTCGACCAGATAGCAGGAAGAAGATGGCCGGAGAGTCAGAAAATCAGCAAGCCAGATGGTCAGATGGCCGGCGGGCCAGAGGATGAGTTAAGGAAGAGATGAGATGATTTTTTAAAGCAGTAATTTACCTGGAGATTTCCAGGTTGCATGGGGAGTATACCTGAAGAGCTTCCTCAAGGCTTGGAGGAAATACCCCGTAACACCCTGAAGAGGGTATATAAAATGTGTTCATTCGTATACAAGGAAATGGGAGGGGAAAATGAACGAATGGCTAAAAAAGGTACTTGAGCAGATAAAACAACTCTGGACAAAATGGACTGTCACCCAGAAGGCCATTTTTTTCGGGGTTATTGCTGTCCTGGTGGTAGCAATTGTCCTGCTCTTTGTTTTCAGCTCCGCACCAAGCACAGTCCCTTTACTCGGAACCCCGATAGAAGATGAACAGTTGCGTTCACGGATTATTACCAGGCTGGACGAAGAAATACCGGGAAAGTACCAGATTCGCGGTGATAATGTTATCGTGGTCTCCGATCAGAAAACAGCCCGGAGGATGCGGAATATCCTTGCCCAGGAGGATCTTATCCCGGCAGAAGCGGATCCCTGGGAGATTTTCGATATTGAACGGTGGACACTCACGGATTTCGAGCGGAAGATCAATGTGAGAAGAGCGGTGACCAGGGCAATCGAGCAGCATATCCTTGCACTGGAAGATATTGATGCAGTCCGTGTGATTATCGACCTGCCGGAAGAATCACTTTTTGTCGAAGATGAAAAACCCTACACCGCATCAGTCCATATTACGCCAAAACCGGGGTCTGATATTACGGAAAACAGGAAAAAAATCGAAGGCATAGAAAAGCTCATCCTGTTTGCCGTCTCGGGCTTGAGTAAAGAGAATATCGTTATTACCGATAACAGGGGCACCATCTTAAATGATTTTGAACGCGAGGACAGGATCGAGAAAATCCAGATTGTAGAACGCCAGTTAAAGCAGAAGCGAAAACTCGAACAGGAGTACAAGCACGAGATCCTCAAGGAACTCCAGGGGATCTATACCCCGGACAGGGTAAAGATACTCAAACTCGATATCGACCTGGATTTAAGCGAGGAAACCAGTAAAACAAAAGAGATATTTCCCATTACCATGGTGGAAGATAATCCCAAAACCCCATTCAGTGAAAAAAAGGTGGAACCATCTGTATTAATATCCAAGGAAAAGATCGATGAACATTTTGAAGGCACCGGGTATAATCCCGAAGGACCCCCGGGCAGCGAGGGACAGACACCACCGCAGTATAAGGATCTTTCCAATCTGGTGGGGAAATATGACCACGAGACTGCCAGGGAAAACTATGAAATTAATGAGAAAAGTACCGACAGAATCGAAAGACCCTGGGAAATACAGCGGATGACTGTCGGTATTGCCATTGACGGCTACTGGGAAACCAGCGTTGACAAAGAAGGGAATGTGGTCTTTGAAGAAGAAAACAATACAAAGATAAAACGGATTTACTATCCTGTCACTGATGAAGAATTAAAAAAGGTTGAATCCCTTGTACAGGATGCTATAGGATATGACAGGGCAAGGGGCGATTCAGTTACCGTGGAGCATATGCAGTTCGATAGAAGAGAAGAGTTCAAAGGTGAGGATCACAGGGCTCTCCAGGGCAGGCGAATTGCCAGTACGATTTTCTGGATATGTGTTGGTCTGGGCGCTATAATATTAGCAGCGGTTCTTTTCCGTATGCTTTCCAAGTACGTGGAGCGGAAACGGAGGGAAAAGGAAGAGGAACTCGCACGGCAGCATCAGGCAATGCGGGAAGCTGCACTCAAGAGTGCAGAAGAACAGGGTCTGGATGTTGAGCTTACCGTGGAAGAACGGGCCCGGATGGAAATGCAGGAGAATGCCATTAATATGGCAAGAGAACATCCGGAAGATGTTGCCCAACTTATCCGTACCTGGTTGATGGAGGAGTAAAATCATGGCAAAAAAAGCACCACCGGCAGCAACAGCAGCAAAGAAGACACCGGGGCATAAGAAACCCCTTACCGGAAGACAGAAAGCGGCGATCTTTCTCGTTACCCTGGGATCTGAAATTTCCGCTGAAATTTTCAAGCATTTAAGGGAGGATGAGATCGAGCAGCTGACATTCGAGATTGCCCGTCTGGAAAATATCGAATCTGCGGACAGGGACCAGGTGCTTATCGAGTTCCAGGAACTCATGATGGCACAGGATTTTATCTCCACCGGAGGGATCGATTATGCACGGGAACTCCTGGAAAAATCTCTCGGACCCCAGAAAGCGGTAGATATTATCAACAGGCTTACCAGTTCCCTCCAGGTAAGGCCGTTTGATTTTATCCGGAGGACAGACCCTGCACATCTTTTAAACTTTATTCAACAGGAGCATCCCCAGACTATCGCTTTGATCCTGGCATACCTTGAACCGCAGAAAGCCTCGATTATCCTCGGCAGCCTGCCCCATGAAATCCAGTCTGATGTGGCAAAAAGAATCGCGATTATGGACAGGACCTCCCCCGAAGTGTTAAGGGAGGTCGAACGTGTGCTCGAAAAGAAGCTTTCCACCCTTTCTTCGGAAGACTACACGGCAGCCGGCGGGGTAGAAAGTATTGTCGATATCCTGAACCTTGTTGACCGGTCTACGGAAAAAACGATTATCGAGTCCCTGGAAGAGGATGATCCTGAACTTGCAGAAGAAATAAAGAAGAGAATGTTCGTATTCGAGGATATTGTTCTACTCGATGACCGGGCAATCCAGAAGGTGTTAAGGGAAGTCGATACCCAGGAACTGGCAAAGGCATTAAAAGCCGTGGATTCGGAAGTACAGGATAAAATCTTCAGGAATATGTCAAAAAGGGCCGCCACCCTTTTAAAAGAGGATATGGATTATATGGGACCTATCCGTCTTAAGGACGTAGAGGAATCCCAGCAAAAAATCGTATCGATTATACGGAAACTCGAGGAACAGGGAGAAATCGTTGTTGCAAGAGCGGGCGAGGATGAACTTGTTGTCTAGATTGAATGTATCTCTCTTTATGTAAAGGAGTAGTGTGTGGCAAAACATGTGTTTCGGCCGACAGAAATAACGAATATCACCAAAAAGGTTATCATCAAACCCCCACCTGCGAAAATTGAAGAACCGGTAAAGGAAGAAGTCCAGGTAGATGACTCAAAAGAAAGGATGATTGAATTACAGAAAGAGGTTGATGAGTTCAGGCAGAATTGGGAAAATGAAAAGAACAGGTTGATGGAGGAAGCCAGGGTAGAGGCAGAGAAGATTATCCAGGAAGCAGAGGAACTCGCTTTTGAAAAAGTGAAGGAAAAAACGGATGAAGCCCAGAAAATAAGGCAGGATGCGAGTACGGAAGCAAAACAGATTATTGAGGATGCAAAGAATAAGGCCGCGGTAATTGACAGGGATACCGGAGAAAAGGTACAGCAGATAGAAAAAGATGCCTACGAGCGGGGATATAAAGACGGGCATGAAAAGGGTTTTAAAGAGGGGGAACAGGAGGTAGAGCGTCTTATCCAGCGAATTCATACGATAATTTCTAAAACCATAGAAAAGAGAAACGAGATTATCGAAGAATCGGAAACCCAGCTTATCAATATGGTTCTCCTTATTGCCAGGAAAGTGATTAAGGTGATCTCGGAAAATCAGAAAAATGTCGTGATAAATAATGTCATGCAGGCCCTGTTAAAGCTTAAAGGGAGTGGGGATATCATTATCAAGGTAAATCCGGATGATCTTGAACTTACTTCTTCCCATAAAGAAACATTCCAGAAACGGCTGGAACAGGGAAGAAACATCTCCATCCTGGAGGATACGACAGTGGACAGGGGCGGCTGTGTCATAGAGACGGATTTTGGTCAGATTAATGCCCGTATTTCATCCCAGCTTCATGAAATAGAGGAGAAAATCCTGGAGATGATGCCCATTACCTCAAAAGCAACATAATTAAGGATAATATAATGGATATTTTTGATAAATATACATCAGTAATCACCAGGTGTGATCCTATTAAATTTACCGGGATTATTAAGCGTGTCCAGGGGCTGCTTATCGAAAGCTTCGGGCCGCACGCCGTGGTTGGTGAACTGTGCCAGATCCATGTGCCGAAATACGACAAAATCGTCTGGGCAGAGGTGGTGGGATTACAGGATGATGTTGTCCAGCTCATGACCTACGACGACATGGACGGCATAGAGATTGGCTGTCTGGTGGTTGCCACCGGGGAATTCATCACCATTCCCGTATCAACAAAACTCCTGGGCAGGGTCCTGAATGCCAGGGGAAAACCCATCGATGAAAAAGGAGACATCGGATCACCGGAATGGCGTTCAATATTCGGCAAACCGCCGGATGTCCTGAAAAGAAGGCGGATCGCGGATATTATGGCAACGGGGATCCGTGCGATTGACAGCCTTCTTACCGTGGGGAAAGGACAGCGTCTTGGTATTTTTTCCGGGAGCGGGTATGGAAAATCGACCCTTTTAGGTATGATTGCACGGAATACCGCAGCAGATATCAATGTAATCGCACTTATCGGGGAAAGGGGCAGGGAAGTCCGGGAGTTTATAGAGAATGACCTTGGTGAAGAAGGCCTTAAACGGTCTGTCCTGGTGGTTGCTACATCCAACGAGGCACCTCTTTCAAGAATCCGGGGTGCATATCTTGCCACCTCTATTGCAGAGTTTTTCCGGGACCAGGGGAATGATGTCGTCCTTATGTTTGATTCCGTTACCCGGTTTGCACGTGCACAGCGTGAGATCGGGCTTGCTATTGGTGAACCGCCGGCAAACAGGGGATTTACTCCTTCTGTTTTTTCCTTATTGCCAAAGCTTCTTGAAAGAAGCGGGACATCGGATAAAGGTACAATCACCGGATTTTACACTATCCTTGTGGAAGGCGATGATCTGGATGAACCTGTTTCAGATGCAGTCAGGGGAATCCTGGATGGACATATTGTCCTTTCCAGGAGGCTGGCTGCAAGAAACCATTACCCTGCAATCGATATCCTTGCTTCAATCTCCAGGCTCACCCCGGTCATAACAGGTCCGAAGACAAAAGAGGTGTGTGCTTATATAAAACAGATGATGGCTGTGTATGCCGAGGCAGAAGATCTTATTAATGTCGGGGCATATGTAACCGGGAGTAATGCCGGGATAGATGAGGCAATTGAAAAGATACCGGAAATTAATAAATTTCTTAAACAGGGTATTAATGAAAAATCCGATCTTGCCGGTACTTTCCGACAAGCCGGGAGTATCGCGGGGATAACCATACCTGATACGGAGATAAAGAGTGAGACGCTTTCGGTTCAGACTTGAACAACTTCTCCTGTTGCGGCAGCACACAGAAAGGGAATGGGAGCTTAAACTCGCACGGGCTACCGGAATTTGTCTGACATTAAAACGCAGAATACATGAAATTGATGAGTTAATCCAGGGAACAATTGCATGCCTTTTCCGGCCTGATACAAACTATGCTTTCCGTATATCCAGTGAGTTGTACATGGCGCGGCTCCGTGAAGAACAGAAAAACAGGCAGGAAGAACTGGTAAAAAGGGAAAAGGAACGGGAAGAGGTACAGAAGGTATACCTGGAGCATTCGAAAAAAAGAAAAGTGCTTGAAAAACTCAAAGAGAAACGTGAGGCAGAGTATTATTCTCTAATGAAAAAGGAAGAGCAAAAAACCATTGATGATATAAATAATGGGGTATATACCCGGAAAAAGAGCCGTATCAGATAAGGGAGGAAAAAATGGCACGGTATTCATATATTGGAAGCGGGACAAAGATAATCCTTCTCATTCTTGTTCTTATTACCCTTGTGGTAGCAGGGTTTGTCTGGTTCGATTATCTCGGACTTTATGATGGCAAGGATGTCCTTGCCCCGCTTTTAGGCATATTGGGATTTCAAAAGCGGATAGTGGTAAAAGATGTGGAAGATCCGCTTTTGCTTGAACGTGAGCGGCTTAAAAAACAAACGGAAGCCCTGGAAATACTTGAAGAAGAACTTGACAACCGGGAAACCGGGATAACGGATAAAGAAAAAGAAATTTCCCAGATGATAGGGGATATAGAAGAACAGGAAAAAGCTTTAACCGAACGGGAAAATTCATTTAATGAACGGGTGGAACAGTACGATAAAAGAAGAAGGAACCTTGAGCAAAGTTCGGAATACCTGGTCGGTATGGAACCGGACAAGGCAGTAAAAATCCTTCTGGAAATGGATGATGTTGATATCATCGATATTTTCCGGATTACCGAGGAAATTGCCGAGGAAGAAGGTGAAGTTTCCCTGGTTGCATACTGGCTTTCCCTTATGCCCGAGGTCCGGGCCGCTGAATTGAACAGGAAGATGGCCCGGAAAACGAACAGCTAATGGAGGAACAGCGGTGGCACAGAGTGTCCCGATTATTGCACAGGAAACGAATAATAACCAGACGGCACAGGTTAAAAAGAAAGAAGGATCTGGAAATGATAATAAACCGGGGAAAGATGAGAAAACATCCTTTGCTGCAATAATTGAAAAGGTTGAAAAAGAGAATCAATCCATCCATACAAACATCAAGAAGACAACGAATGGGGAGTCGAGACTCCTTAAATTTATATCTCAGATCATAAAAAGCATCCAGGATAAACTCCCCGGGTCATTAAAAAACAATCTCCTGACCCTTGTTAAAAATATCATAGAACAAAAGGGATTTTCTGAAAAGGAAAAAGGGGATATTCTAAAAACACTCTTGCAGAAAATACAGAAAAAAAGTGTATTCCCTGCATCATTAGCAGATGATATCTCTGCTCTTGCTTTTTCCCCTGGAAAGGATATCCGGGATACTTCCTTGAAAAACAAGCTTATTGCCGGGATACATACCCTTATGGATGAAAAGACAGACAAAGAAAAGAGAATTGCCCATGATGTCTCATCCAAACTCGTGATAATCGATCTGAGAAAAGGAAAATCCCAGAAGGAACAGGGACACATCCAGGAAAAATCAGCCGGGGTTTCCGGCAAAGGTGAAGCCGGCAGTACTACAGGTCATACATTAAAGCTGGATACCCATGAAGGTTCATCGGATACTATTCTTTACTTTTCCCTGAAAGACGGGACAGGCAGCCAGGAAATGAATCAAAAACCGGTGACAATAGGCAGAGAGCATGATGGTTTTGACCGGCAGATGATGGAAAAGCTTAGAAATTCTTTGCAGAATGAGATGGTAAAGCATACAAAGATCATTCTCAAGGAAAACGGGAACGGCGAGATAAGGATTGTTCTGAAACCCGAGTCCCTTGGGAGTATAAGAATGCGGGTGAATGTCCAGAATAATCATATAGACGGCAGAATATTTGTCGAAAATAATAATATAAAAGAGATTGTCGACCAGGCAATGAATAATTTGAACCATGCATTCAAGCATGAGGGTTTTGATTCCATTTCCTTAAGAGTGTCGGTGGGAAATGGAAACAATCAGGATCAGCAGGATGGTAAACAGGAAAGCCGGCAGGAAGGACCGGCAGTGTATTCATATACAGAAGCAGCAGAAGAGTTTGGGAAGAACCTGGAAGTACTCTTTGATGGAAGCATGGATTATTCAAGGGTAAATCTCTTTATTTAATGGTCATATATAAGGAAGGAAGCAGAATGGAAAGCAGTTTTTTACCGAATGTCATGATGTCCCAGGAAGATATGATGAAGACCCGGGCCATTACCGATGCTGTCAATAAGCAGGTTTTTGATGGAAAGATTTATAAAAATGAAATGGATAAGGATGCCTTTTTAAAGCTTCTTATCACCCAGCTTGCCAACCAGGACCCAATGCAGCCACTGGAAGATAAAGAGTTTATCGCCCAGATGGCCCAGTTTTCAACCCTTGAACAGATGAATAATATGAGTGCAGGGTTTGAAAACCTGACCAGTGGGCTTCAAAATTTATCACACCTTATAGCAGGGAATAACGCACTGTCCATGCTCGGTAAGGTGGTGGAAATAGATACGGACGATGGAATTATCAAAGGATTGGTAGAAAAGGTTTCGGGAGGGGAAACTCAACAGGTATTTGTCGGCGGCAGGTATTATGACTACCAGGCAGTGATGAGTATTTCTTCAGATACTTCTAAAGAAGAAAACTACTAAGAAGAAGACTTCCAATGAAGAAGGAGCGTAAATAGTATGTTGAGATCACTTTATTCAGGTGTATCAGGCCTCCAGAATCACCAGGTGAGAATGGATGTACTCGGGAATAACATTTCCAATGTAAATACAACCGGTTTTAAAAAAGGCAGGGTAAATTTCCAGGATATGCTTTCCCAGACTATGTCAGGGGCTGCAAAACCGACAGATGAGGTCGGCGGTGTGAATCCCAGGCAGGTTGGTCTTGGGATGATTATTGCGTCTATTGATACAATCCATACGCAAGGATCCCTCCAGACCACAGGAGTTTTAACCGATGTGGCGCTGCAGGGAAACGGCTTTTTCATTTTAAAGGATGGTGATAAAAGCTTTTATACAAGAAATGGTGCATTTTCCCTGGATCAGAACGGTTATCTCGTTAACCCGGCAAATGGCCAGAAAGTACAGGGATGGCTGGCCCGGACAGTGGGGGGGCAGACAATCGTCAATACATCATCTGCCCTGGAAGATCTTGTTGTCCCGGTGGGGAGTAAAGACCCTGCTTTTGCCACCACGGAAGTGAAGTTTGCAAGCAACCTGGATAAGCGGGTCGAACCGCTTGGGCCAACACCAACAGAAGCAGAAAGCCTCCAGCGGAGCTGGGTGAGCAGTTTTGATATCTACGATTCTTTCGGCCGCGCCCATATGCTCCAGGTGACGTTTTCCAGGGTGGAAGGCATAGAAAACAGATGGCGTGCGGTAGTGGAGGTTGATCCTGGTGCAGAGGTAGGGACAAATACTGTAGTGGAAATCCCCGGTTCGGGAAATGCGTCAAATATCTTTTACCTCGATTTTGATAATAACGGTGCTTTGCAATCGATCCTGGATGATGCAGGGGGAGAGGTTGCCGGTGATAATGTTCCTGCCCTGGCAAGGGTGTATTTCGATGTTCCCGAATCCGATATTACCCCGGAGGGAACAGCCTACCGGCAGGAATTCAGTCTGAATCTTGGTGATATCGGATCATACAGAAATACCATTACCCAGTTCGGGGATTTATTTTCCACAAAAATGATCGAACAGAACGGGCATTCCATGGGATACCTGGAAACCTTTAAAATAGACCAGCAGGGGGTAATCACCGGCGTTTACTCCAACGGGACGAACCGCACTCTCGGGCAGATTGCCCTTGCCCATTTTACCAATCCCGGGGGGCTTGAAAAAGCCGGGGAAAACACCTATGTCGTTTCCAATAATTCCGGCGAAGCACGGGTCGGGACTTCCGGGGTGGAAGGCAGGGGCAGGATCATTTCCGGTGCACTGGAAATGAGTAATGTGGATCTTGCAGAGCAATTTACCGACATGATTGTCACACAGCGTGGGTTCCAGGCGAACTCCCGGACCATTACGACTTCGGACCAGATGTTGCAGGAGCTTTTGACATTGAAACGGTAGGAGTAAAGATTTCCGGGATAGTTACCCGTGACTGACATAAGATGGTTTACTGTTTTCTCCCTTGATACTTATGCTATTTTGACTTAAAATCTTGTTAAAATAACAAGATTATTAAAATAACAAAGTTATTTTGCGCAAAATAGATAAACGTTGGCCGCCAGGTTAATGAGACCGGTATAACAAAAAAGGAACCTGGATAGCTTGTTAATTGGGTTGTGGGCTCAAACCTTCGTCATGAATAAGTGGAGAGGTGGAAAACAAATTCAGGGGACAGGATATGATAGAGGTAACGAAATTAGATAAAACAACATACTATGTAAATCCCCATCAGATTGAATACATAGAGTGTAATCCCGATACGACACTTATCATGCTTTCCGGCAAACGTCTGGTAATCCGGGAAGATTATCCCACTATTTTCAAGAGGATCGTTCGTTACAGAAGACTTATAGGCGCGTTTAAGAATGAAGAGTGAAATATAATGAAGAAAAAATATGAAATAAAAATCAGGAAACAAGGAGAATAGCGTATAATGGGAATAGATCTTGCGTCTATTATCGGATTGGTCCTGGGTATCGTTGCTGTTATTATCGGTGTTATCACGGGAGCAGCATCCCCGATCATCTATGTACACCTGGCATCATTTCTTATAACAATCGGGGGGTCATTCGGTGCATTATTGGTTGCAAATCCCATGTCCCGAATACTGGACATGCTTAAATTATTTGGTATTATTTTCAGGAAACAGGAGCATGGAGAATTGAAACTTATTCAAAACCTTGTTTCCTTTTCGGAAAAAGCCCGGCGGGATGGGATACTGGCCCTGGAAGATGATCTGGAAAGCGTGGATGATAATTTTCTCCGCAAAGGAATTCAGCTTGTCGTTGATGGGACAGACCCGGATATAATAAAGAATGTTCTTCATACGGAATTGAATAAGATCCAGGAGCGTCATGATGACGGAATTAAGCTTTTTGATACATGGGGAAAACTCGCCCCTGCATTTGGGATGATCGGCACCCTTATCGGGCTTATCGCGATGCTCACAAGGATTGAAGACAGATCTGCTATTGGTGCAGGTATGTCAACTGCTCTTATCACGACTTTGTATGGTGCTTTTCTGGCAAACCTTCTTCTTATCCCTGTAAAAAACAAGCTGGAGGATAAGGATAAGGAAGAGGCACTCATAAAGGAAATTATGATAGAAGGTATTCTATCCATACAATCCGGTGATAACCCCAGGATTCTCGAGGAAAAACTCCTTTCCTATCTCCCGACAGATAAGAGGGAAGCGATTCAACAGGAATCCATGAGGGAATAAACGATAATTACAGGATTTGAATTATGGCAGTTCCCAAAAGAAAGAAAAGAAAAGTAGAAGAAGGTTCCCCGGACTGGCTGTTGACATATGGAGATATGACCACTCTTCTTCTTACCTTTTTTGTTTTCATGTTTACCATGGCAACAGTAGACGGGTCGGAAATGAGGCTGATTCTTGCTGCTTTCCAGGGCCTTGGTGTTCTCCGTGGAGGAAACACCCTCCAGGAAGGAAAACTCGCAGAACTGGGCAATCTCATTGAATCACTTCCTTCCATGGAAAAAGGGATGGCACTGGATAAGGCGAGAAAACGGGCAAAATCCCTGTTCCAGATCGAATCAAAAACCAATAAAGTACGGATAAAGGAAGATGAGCGGGGTCTTATTATCTCTTTAGCAACCGATGCATATTTCAGGGAAGGGAGTGCAGAGGTTGATATTGAAGAAACCCGCGAGGTATTGAAAAATGTAGCCAAACTCCTGAAAGATCCGCTTATGGAAAACAGCACCTTCCGGATCGAAGGCCATACCGATTCAAGTCCTACGGACCCCAATAGCTTGTACCCGACAAACTGGGAACTTTCCACGGCAAGGGCAACAAATGTCCTCCATTATCTTGTAGAATTCGGGGTAAACGAAGACCAATTCCAGGTGGCAGGATTTGCACATACGGTTCCCTTTTTCGAGAATGATACCCCGGAAGGCAGGGCAGCAAACAGGAGGGTGGATATCGTTATTCTGACAGAAGGCCATCTGTAAATGTAATTACAGGAGATCTGGATAAGATTGTCAAATATGATTGGTTTTTATTTGATCAATTAAAAAATATTTGATAGATTAATAATAGGGAGAATTCGGAGTGTAATATGGGCGATGAAGAACAATATATAGAGGATGAACGTGAAGGTACCGAAGAAATAGCGACTGGTAAACGGGAAGGTTTTTTTAAAACCTTCCTGAAACAGGCGCTTAAATATATTATTATCTTTGTTGCAATCGTTATTCTTGTTGTTACGGTCTCTATTATTACCTATAGACTGCTTATGGGGGGAAGAATGCCCGAAAGTCCACATTCACAATCACCGGCTTATGTGGATCCTCATACAAAGTATCAGTTTTTTAACAGCTTAAGGCTTATCCGGGGAGCTACTGCCGATGACCCGCCGAGAACGTTCTCTGCTGAAATATCATTGGGATACCAGATGGGCAGGACCAGGGTTCAATCGGAGTTAATAGAAAGAAAAGACCGGATAGAGAACCTTATATTTCTTTTTTTAGGCCAGAAAAAGGCTTCTGAACTCACTTCCCGGGATGCAGAGGAATTACAGGGACAGATAAAGAACAAGATTAATAGTATAATGGTAGAGAAAATTGACCTGGTGCTGTTCAAGGAACTCCAGGTTTTCTAAGGTGGTATCACCCTGCCTGTAAAGTACTGGTTCCATACAGGGAGGAAAAGGAAGGCAGAATAATGACCGAGGTTTTATCGCAGGATGAAATTGATCAACTTTTAACAGCTATTTCATCCGGGGAAGTTGAGACTGCGGAAATCCAGCAGGCGACTGACCAGAAAAAGATAAAGATATACGATTTTAAACGTCCCGATAAATTCTCAAAAGATCAGATTCGTACGGTCTCCATTATGCATGAGACTTTTGCACGTCTTACCACGACCTCGCTTTCTGCCCAGCTTAGAAGTCTGGTGCATGTCCATGTTGCATCAGTGGACCAGCTTACCTATGAGGAATTTATAAGATCGATCCCCAATCCGACAACCCTCGCGGTGATCAATATGGACCCTTTAAAAGGGTCTGCAATTTTAGAGATCGATCCGGCGGTTACCTTCTCTATCATTGACAGGCTGTTCGGCGGCCATGGTGAAGGCACGAAGCTTTCCCGTGACCTTACCGATATCGAGCAGGCAGTTATGGAAGGAATTATTGTCCGTATTCTCGGTAACATGCGGGAAGCATGGAGTACCGTGATCGATCTCCGGCCAAGACTCGGGCAAATAGAAACAAATCCGCAGTTCGCCCAGATTGTACCCCCCACGGAAATGGTGGTGCTCGTTACCCTGGAAACAAAGGTCGGGGAAGTGGAAGGAATGATGAACTTCTGCATTCCTTATTTGACTATCGAACCCATTATTTCAAAACTTTCAGCTCAATACTGGTACTCTTCCGTAAGACGCGGCACTACCACGGAAAACTTGAATATTTTACGGGACAGGCTTTCGACAATCGATGTAACGATTGTCGCGGAAATCGGGAGTATTAATCTGAAAGTGCGTGATGTGCTGGCGTTGCGTTTAGGCGATGTTATCCGTCTTTACAGTGTACGGGTGGGAGACCCCATGGTATTAAGAATCGGTACGAGAAAAAAGTTTCTCTGCCGGCCAGGGGTAGTGGGAAACAAGCTTGCAATCCAGGTAACCCAGAAACTCGAAGAATCCGAGCGGCAGGATTTTGAAGAATTATCAACAGAATTGGAGGAATAACAATGAGTGATGGTTCTCTATCACAGGATGAAATAGATGCTTTGTTACAGGGATCAGATACGATAGAAGATTTCGGTGCGGATTTTGGCCCGGGCGAAATGGAAACCGGCTCTCTTTCTGATCAGGAAAAACAAAAAATTCAGCAGATTCTGGCAAGCGTTACAGAATCACAGAGTTCAAACCTCTCCATGCTGGCAAGCCAGACAATCACAATCGGAAAACCGGTTGTAAATGTAAAATCAAAAGAGCAAATTCTGGCGGATCTGCCGAAGGAAGTGGTGGAAATCCAGACCGATTTTGCAGAAGGAGTCCAGGGTGTGCATTTGACCCTTCTTGATGAGAAAACAGCCCTGAAGATTGCCGGTTCGATGCTGGGACAGGATGGTGTGGAACTGAATGAAATGGCTTTTTCCACCCTGGGAGAGGCAATATCCAATATTATGGGACCTGCATTAACGGCAATCGGGAATAAAGTGAATACAATAATAACGAGTTCCCCGCCTTCGGTCAGGAAAATAGCCAGAACAGGGGTATTGTTTCCTGCCGGTGATGGATACCTTACCGTGGATTATACAGTAAAAATCGAAGGACAATCATCCAGGATGACCGATATCTATGCAATGAGCCTGGCTAAGGAGTTGGGTTCCCTTCTTACCAGATCCGATGTCGGTTCGTCGGCAATGAACAGTATGGACTCTCTTTCTATGGGTGATAATGAGGACAGTCTTTTTCCTTCAGATGCCTTTGGCACCAATTCAATGGATACAGGGATGCAGCCGGATACAAATCAGCCCTTTGGACAGGGCACTCCCCCCAATGTACAGTCTGTACAGTTTCCCAATCTCCAGTCCGGGATGACTTCGCAGGAACAGGGAAATATCGGGCTCCTTATGGATGTATACATGGAAATGACCGTGGAACTCGGGAGAACGAAGAAGCTCATCAAGGAAATACTGGGGATCGGCGAGGGAACGATTATCGAATTGGATAAGTTAGCCGGTGAACCGGTGGATATCCTCGTTAACCACAAGCTTATTGCAAAGGGAGAGGTCGTTGTCATTGATGAAAACTTCGGTGTCCGTGTGACAGAGATTGTATCCACCATGGAACGGCTGGGTGATTTGCCGTAAAAAATAAGAGAAACCATCAATTGATTAAATCCGTATAAAATCTGCTTGCCTGGATCTTGCTTTCGGATTTCCTGGAACATACAATAATTCCTTTTTTAAAGAAAATTCTATTAAAATCTTCATATTTCATGTAAAAAAATAAAAAAATACTTGATTAAAAGTAACAGTAATGATATAAAGAAAGTATAAGGCAGTAATATGCCTTTATAAATATTTTCTCTGGGAGGGGAAAACTGAAAACTCTACTCTTTTTTCGTATAAGTATAATACTAAGTATATTTTTTATTTCTTTCCCGCTTTTTTCCCAAGAAACGGGCACAACATCAGAGAGTGAGCCTGTATTTATCCTGGAAGAAGAGCCTTCTGCGGATAATAAGGCCGGGGAAACAGGGGATAGCCTTGTCCCCATCTGGGAGTTTGTGCGTATGCTCATTATCCTGGGGTGTGTTGTCCTTGTTATTTATCTTTTCTTTTTCTTCTTAAAAAAGAGTATGAAAAGGAAAATGCCTGATAACAATCTTATAAAGGTAATAGCATCCACCCGGCTCCAGGGGAATGATATTCTTTATCTTATTCAGGTCGGGCTTCATTATTTTTTGGTTGGTTCCGGGGGAAACGGATTGTCCCAGGTTGCTCAAATTACTGATAAGGAGACCATAGATACCATTATGCTCAATACAACCGGTGAAATGGAAACGGTAAAACAGGGTTTTTCCGATATTCTTTTAAAAATTTTCAATCCCGGGAAGAAACAGAATGGGTTAAGCTCCAATCCTGTAAACTTTATGAAAAAACAGCAGGAAAGGCTTAGTAAGATGAAATAAAAGGTACCGGGCACCGGTGGTTGGGTTATTGACACCTTTCCCCGGTCCCGGTAATTGATAGTTATAACCGGGAGGAGTAATGAAAAAGTTTTTTCTCGTTTTTTTCACTGTATGCATGTTGGCTTTTTTCTTTCCGGAGTTATGCCCTGCCCAGGAAACGGAGCCGGATACCGGGATACCCGGATTTCCCTATATCGATTTGAATGTGCGGGAAGCAAAAACAAACAAAGAAGTGGCGCTTTCAATACAATTACTTATCCTTCTTTCAGTACTTACCATTGCACCATCTATCGTTATCCTCATGACCTCTTTTCTGCGTATCGCAATTGTATTTGATTTTATTAAACGGTCCCTTTCCCTCCAGCAGGTTCCCCCCACGCAGGTGCTTATGGGGATCGCTCTTTTTCTGACGTTGTTCATTATGTGGCCGACCTTTACAGCAATGTATGAGAATGCATTTAAACCTTTTTCAGAAGAAAAAATCGGGATAGAGGACCTTTACAAGAACGCCGAGTCCCCTTTGCGCATTTTCATGTTCAGGCAGCTTGATAATAATTACGATAATATACGGCTTTTTATGAATATGCAGAATCTGCCCAAACCGAAAACGGACAAAGATGTTCCCACCTATATCCTTATCCCGGCATTTGTCCTGAATGAACTCACTATCGCCTTTAAAATAGGTATTTTCCTTTTTCTCCCGTTTATCATTATCGATATGGTGGTAGCATCCACACTTATGTCCATGGGAATGATTATGCTCCCCCCGGTCATGATTTCCATGCCCTTTAAACTCATCCTCTTTGTCCTGATTAACGGGTGGGATTTGATTGTCAGGAAATTAATTGAAACATTTTTGTAACGGGATTTTTATATAAGTATATCAAACATATATGGAAGGAGAAAAGAGTATGAGTTTTAGCCTTGCTGTCAACCTTATCAGCAGCGGGATACTTCAGGTATTAATAATGGCAGCTCCAATGCTTTTAGTCGGTCTGGCTGTCGGTCTTGTCATTTCCATTTTCCAGGCCACTACCTCAATCCAGGAGCAGACCCTTACCTTTGTCCCGAAGATTGCAGCTATACTCGGGTCGATTATTGTTTTTGGACCATGGATTTTTTCTTCGATGATGCAATATACGATCAGACTTCTTAACAGTATGCCCAATCTGATTAAATAGGGGGTAAAGAATAGAACTTTACGTGCATCATTTTCAGATTTTTCTCCTCGTCCTTTTCCGCATTGTTGCAATGGTGGAGACAACACCCCTTTTGTCTTCTACTGCAATTCCCCAGATTGCAAAAATCGGATTTTCGTTCTTTGTTGCCGCGGTAATTTTTCCGACAATTGTCGTACAGGGATATGCCATCCCCCCCGATCCTTTTCATTTTTTTCTTCTGGTACTCGGCGAAATACTTATCGGCATTATTATCGGGTTCTTCTTAACAGTCGTGTATGCAAGCTTTCAGGTAGCAGGCCAGTTTTTTTCACTCCAGATGGGATTCGGGGCATCGGAAGTATTCGATCCTCTTGCCCAGATTGAAATTCCATTGCTTGGCCAGTTCCTTAATCTTGTCGCGAT
This sequence comes from Spirochaetales bacterium, assembly GCA_016935735.1. Lineage (GTDB taxonomy): Bacteria > Spirochaetota > Spirochaetia > SZUA-6 > JAFGRV01 > JAFGRV01. The sequence continues at coordinate 39,084 of JAFGQK010000084.1, forward strand.
GCTCGTTTTTTTGACAATGGGAGGATTCCAGAAATTCATGATTAAAGGAGTCGGGGCTTCTTTTAAAGCCCTGAAAGCAGTGGACCTTGTCCTGGAAAACGAAAGACTTTTTGCCGTGTTTACCGGGGGCCTGGGCAGGCTTTTTGAAGCAGCACTCATGATCTCTTTTCCCATTCTCGGTACGCTTTTTATCATATCAGTCTCCGTGGGTTTGCTTGCAAAGGCCGCACCCCAGATGAACCTGCTTATGATCGGGTTTCCTATTGCTATAGGTGTAGCTTTTTTAATCCTTTTTGTGACCATGCCGTTTCTTATGGAAACCTTTGGAAAGATCATTGATGCAAGTTTCGAAGGCATTTCCAGCCTGCTCATGAATATGGGAGGAGGCAGATGAGGTTTTTTATTACCTCTATTATAGAACTGATCTCCCCGTTCCTGTTTTTCTGGAAGGAATATTTGAACCACGAGTGGCACAAGCTTTATCGATGTACCGGCAAAATCCTGTTAAAATTCAATTCATTTATTCAAAAATCTACGCAATCGGTGAAATCTGTGGTTTTTCTCTTTCGGGGATTGCCGCAGCACTCAAAAAAATCGTTCCCAAAAGACAGCTCCCGTATCCTCGGTCTGCGGACAGGCATTTCCACCCCGTTTGATGTTCATCTCCAATGGTTTGCAGCAGAAGATGAGGGCAGGACAGAGGAGCCTTCGGAGCATAAAATAAGAAAAGCCAGGGAAGAAGGGAAAGTCGCCAAATCCGGTGAACTCACATCGGCTTTGATTCTTCTTTTCGGGATTATTGTTATTGGCCTTCTTGCCGGATATTTACTGGATAATTTTTTAAAAATGCTTTATTATTTTCTTTCCCATGCAACCGATGTCGATATCACGACCGACAACCAGGCTTTTCCTGCTTTTCTATCGTTTTTTCTTCAATTGTCGCTCCCGATCCTTTTAATATGTTTTATTGCTGCTTTTTTAGGGAATGTATTACAGGTGGGTTTTTTCTTTACAACAAAACCTATTGTTCCGAACTTTACCAAAATTATCCCGAAATTCGGGAAATGGATTCAGCGTGCTTTTTTATCTGTTGATGCACTTTTTAATCTGGCAAAATCCATAATCAAGATCGCACTCATCGGAATTATCGTGTTTCTTAACCTTCTTATGGAAATAAAAAAGATAACCGTACTCATGAAAGTTCATTTTATGATGAGTTTTCAATTTTATGCAGCACTTGTTTTCCGGATTATTATTGAAGCGGCAATTGCCCTTTTTGTTTTATCAATATTCGACTTTTTTTTCCAGCGCCAGAGACACCGTGAGTCATTAAAAATGTCCAAACAGGAAGTAAAAGAGGAGCGGAAAACTTATGAAGGGGATCCCCTTATAAAAAGCAGGCTGCGTCAGCGGATGCAGGAAATTATGAGGCGGAGTATGCTCAAAGTCGTACCAAAGGCAGATGTGGTCATTACAAACCCGGTCCACTATGCGGTTGCCCTTGAATGGAAAAAAGAAAATATGGTGAGCCCCCAGGTCGTGGCAAAAGGTGCGGATGAAATAGCCCTCAAGATAAGGGAAATCGCCCTGGAAAATAATGTCCCGGTGGTGGAGAATAAACCCCTTGCCCGGGCACTTTACCAGGAAGTCGAGATCGGGCAGGCGATTCCTGAAAAGTTCTACGAGGTGGTGGCAATTATTCTTGCAGAGGTATACAAATTAAGTGGAAAAGTAATGGAGGCTGTATAATACTGAAAAAGGAGGTACTATGGCAGATGTTCAACGGATAGCCCGGGATATTTTCAAACAACCCAGCGACCTTTTTGTTGCGATAGGTGTCATTGTATTTGTCATGATGGTGGTAATCCCCCTCCCGTCATTTGTTCTGGATGCATTTATGGCATTAAACCTGGTTTTAAGCCTGCTGGTGATTCTCATGGTTCTGTATACACGGCATGCACTCCAGTTTTCCGTATTCCCGACACTGCTTTTGATTCTTACGGTTTTTGGTCTTGGAATAAATATCTCCTCCACCCGGCTTATCCTTGTAAAGGGGAGCAATTTTGACGGAAGGATTGTAAAAGCATTCGGTACCTTTGTCGTGGGAACCAGCGAGACAGAAGGATTTGTCATTGGTCTTATTATCTTTGTCATCATTATCATTGTCCAGTTTCTCGTTATTACAAAGGGTTCAACAAGGGTTGCAGAAGTAGCAGCGCGTTTTACCCTTGATGCCCTTCCCGGCAAGCAGATGGCGATAGAAGCCGAATACTCCTCCGGGCTTATTACAGAGGAGGAGGCTACCAGGAAAAAGAATGACCTCCAGCGGGAGGTCGATTTTTACGGGGCCATGGACGGTGCATCTAAATTCGTTTCCGGGAATGTAAAGGTCGGGATTATCATTACCCTTGTGAATATTATAGGAGGCATGATTGTCGGGACAGTCCTTCATGCAGAGTCCATGGATCTGGCGGTAAACACTTATATCCCCCTTGCCATCGGGGACGGGCTTGTGACGCAGCTCCCTGCACTCTTGATATCCACCTCCACCGGTATTATCGTTACCCGTTCTGTTTCCGAGGCATCGTTTGGCAAGGATATAACCACCCAGTTCGGGCGGCAGTCCCGTCCATACTGGATTGCCGCGGCAATTTTAGTTATTCTTGGAATACTCCCCGGGTTCCCGTGGTATGTTCTTTTCCCTTTTGCAGGGCTTATGGTGTTTCTTGCAATCACCCTGTTTCGAAAGAAATTTACAGAAGAAGAAAAAGAGAAAATGGAAAAATATAAAGAGAAAGAACGGGAAGTACCAAAGGAGATGTCGCCGGTTGTGCCCCTGGATCCCCTTTCCCTGGAGATCGGGTATGGGCTTATCCCTCTTGTTGATAAAGATCAGGGCGCTGAATTATTGAACAGGATTACCAGGATACGCCGTGAATCGGCATTTGAACTGGGGATTGTTGTCCCACGAATACGGATAATCGATAATATGAGGCTGGAACCGCCTGAATATACCTTTAAGATTAATGGTGTCGAGGTGGGAAAAGGGAAAATAAGGATGGGACACTATCTTGCTATTAACCCTGGGGGTATAAAAGAGACGATCCCGGGAGAAAAAACAAAAGACCCGGCATTCGGACTTCCTGCTATATGGATAACAGAAGAAAGCAGGGAAAAAGCGGAACAACTCGGGTATACAGTGGTGGATCCGCCATCGATTATTGCAACCCATTTTACGGAAATCATAAAGAAATATGCATCCGAAATCCTGGGCAGGCAGGGAGTGAAAACGATCCTGGATACCCTTAAAAACGATTATCCTGCTGTTATAGAGGAAGTTAATAAGATGTTTTCCGTTGGCGAGATTCATAAGGTACTCCAGGGCCTCTTGAAAGAGCAGGTCTCTATCAGGAATATCATCCAGATACTTGAAACTCTTGCGGATTACGGTGATGTAACGAAAAATGTCGGATTTTTAATTGAAAAAGCGAGACAGGCATTAAAGAGACAGATTTGTGCACATTATGCGGATCAAAATAGAATTATCCGTGTTTTAACACTCTCCCCGGGACTGGAGCAGACAATTATCGATGCAAAAATGGAAACGACAACCGGTCTTATAGCGGCTCTTGAACCAGGACTTCAGCGCAGGTGGGTATCGGCACTGGTAAATGCGGTAAAAACAGTGCAGGATAAGGGGATAAACCCGGTCATTCTCTGTTCAGAGGCTGCAAGACCTCTTGTAAAATCCAGTTCAGCAAGAGAGGTGCCACATCTTGTAGTCCTGTCTGTACTGGAGATTGTACCGGATATTACCATAGAGAGCCTTGGAGAAATCGCTCTCGCAGTGAAAGAGTAAGGGGTGTATCAGGATGCAATATTTTACATTGCAAGCTTATACCCTTCGTGATGCCATAGATAAAATGAAAAGGCATTATGGAGAAAATGCCCGGCTTCTCACTCACCGGGGTATAAAAATAGGCGGGATATTGGGTTTTTTTGCCAGGGAAGGAATAGAAATTACCGGTTACCTATCTGATAATACCTCAAGAAAAACTGTTCCTTTAGAGGAAAAGAAAAAAATACTCGAAGCAGCCCAGAAAGAACAAACCCTTGGGAAAATTCTAAAGGAAATAGAAATCCTGAAAGGTATTGTAAAAAGCCGTGAACATATTCAGGAAGATGAAACAAAGAACTCTTCAATCAGAAGGATAAAGGAAATCCTGGAACAGAATGATTTTACTCATAATTATATAAAGAAAATAATTATGAAGATCCGGGGTGAGTTTTCCATAGATGCATTAAATGATTTTCCGAAAATCGAACGGGCCCTGGTAAAATGGATTGGTGAACAAATTACTATCTATCCCCCTTTCCGTATTGCAAAAAAGAAACCGACGATATATACGATTATCGGACCTACCGGGGTCGGGAAGACGACAACCATAGCAAAACTTGCCGCTATCTATGGATTGGGGAATAAAAAGCATCCTACTGCCCAGGTAAGGATGATTACTATTGATAATTACAGAATTGCTGCCAAAAAACAGATAGAAACTTATGCAGATATCATGCAGATTCCTGTTACCTTTGCCGAAACTTATAATGACTTAAAAAAAGTACTGGCGCTTTACCAGGATATGGATCTTATTCTTATCGATACGATAGGGAAGAGTCCGTCCGACTTTGAGAAATTGGGTGAAATGCGCAGGATTTTGAGTGCCTGTGGAAATACAGGAGAAACACATCTTGCAATAAGTGCCACAACAAAGGCATCTGATGTGGAAAATATTTTAAGGCAATTTGAGCCTTTTATGTATAAATCCATTATCCTTACAAAACTGGATGAAACATCCAGGATTGGAAATGTTTTAAGTGTCCTGTCGGAACAGGCCAAACCGATTTCCTATATTACCGATGGCCAGGTTGTTCCCCAGGATATTGAAGAGGCTCATGCACTTCGGCTTCTTATGAACATCGAAGGCTTAAGAATAGAGAGGGACCATATAGAAACTATTTTTGGAAGGCAGGATGACGTATCAACGAACAATTGGAGATAAAAAGATGGGAGACCAGGCAGAAAAATTGAGGGAAATTATGCAAAATCAACATGATTCGCTAAAGAATTCTAATTCGCTAAAGAATAATAATTCTTTAAAGAATAACAATTCTTTAGGGAATGATTCGTTCACGAATCATTATGTACGAAGAAACACCCGGATTATCGCAGTTTCAAGCGGCAAGGGGGGGGTGGGAAAGACAAATATCGCCATCAATCTGGCCCTTGCATATGCACAGCTCGGGAAAAAGGTCGTTGTTATGGATGCAGATCTCGGTCTTGCCAATGTGAATGTCGTACTCGGGATCATACCCCGGTATAATCTTTATCATCTTATAAGAAAACAGAAAAAGATGAGTGAGATAATCCAGGATACAAATTATGGGATCAAGATTGTGGCCGGTGCTTCGGGGTTTTCCAAAATAGCGAATCTTTCGGATGATGAACGAAAGAATATTATTTCCGAGCTGAGTGAACTCTCTTTAGCTGATATTCTTATTATTGATACAGGCGCCGGCGTGTCCAATAATGTCCTTTCTTTTATCGCGGCATCGGATGACGCCCTGATTGTCACCACACCTGAACCCACTGCAATAACAGATGCATACGGTATTATAAAGATTATTGCAACGGAAATTGATAATATTAATATAGGGCTTAAGCTTATAGTGAATAAAGTAAAAACCGTGACAGAAGGGAAACGGGTGGCAGAGCGTGTTATCAATATTGCAGGACAGTTCCTTAACCTTAAAATCGATTACCTCGGATCTATATATGATGATATCCTTGTTCATACCTCGGTCGTCAGGCAAAAACCGTTTTTGCTTGTAGATCCAAAAAGCAAGGCATCTATCTGCATCAAACATATAGCAGGAAGGCTTGAAAACATTGAATATAAAGAAGGGAGTGGTATCAGCGGTTTCTTAAAAAAGCTTTTTACAAAAAAATAATACTTAAGAGTATCATTCTCTAGATTCTGTGGAAGGCTTGACGGGTTTCTTTTTTTCCTTTAATCTTTAAGAAGAGGAAATCTGTGTTATGATTAACAGTAAAATTATTATTGGTTTTGCAGGTTTTGCTGTTCTCGTTTCTTTACTTGCCGGGGCAATAAGTGGGGTGCCGATTGTGGAGGTTCTTTTAAGGACACTTCTATGGGCAATCATATTTGCTGCTATTGGCCTTGGAATAAGTGTGGTGATAAGCAGATATTTCCCGGACTTAAGTCAACTGTTCAATGGAGAACATATAGAAGAAAAAAAGTACTCCGGTGATTTTGAAGCGATAATACCAGAGGAAAATCCTCATGATTCGTTAAGCACGGACAGGATGTTCACGGATTTTAAAGAAGATACAGAGGTAGATCTGGGCCCCCAGGAGGAATCTTCAAGTCTGGAGGAACTTGGAGCTGCCGAAACTTCGGGAGATCTGGCAGAAGAAACCCAGCCGGAAGAAATTATAGAAAATGTTGCAAGTGTTCCCTATATTGATGATATTTCAGAAGAAACACCGTCCCAGGAAGATGACATCGATAATCTTGACACCCTTCCGGAAATCGATTCATTTGCAACCTCTTTTACCCCTTATGGTGAAGGGATTTCACAGGTGGATGACAATTCACCTGAAACAAAAAGTATGTATTCAAAGCCAAAGACCAATCTTGATGTGCATGGTTTTGTTGAAGACCCTTTAAAAACAGCAAAAGCAATTCATACATGGATAGAACGAGATAAGGAAGGATAAAAGTACTATGCTCAATTCATTGGAAGAAAAATCCGAACAGGATCTCTGGAAACAATATAAGAAAGAAAAAGATCCCCAGATAAGGGATTTCTTTGTAAAACAGTACGCACCCCTTGTGAAATATGTGGCAGGAAAAGTCGCGATCGGGATGCCTCATAATGTTGAGTTTGATGATCTTGTGGGTTTTGGTGTTTTTGGCCTTTTTGATGCAATCGATAAATTCGATCCGGATAAACATGTTAAATTCAAGACATATGCGGTGACAAGAATACGAGGGGCTATTTTCGATGAACTCAGGGCAATAGACTGGGTGCCAAGATCGGTACGCCAGAAAAGCAGGGAAATGGAAGAAACTGTCCGTCTCCTCGAATCCCAGCTGGGAAGAGTCGCATCAGACCAGGAAATCGCGAACGCGATGAACATCGACCTGGAAGAGTTTCAGAGATTGATATTAAAGATCAGCGGGACATCGATTCTTTCTCTTAATGATGTATGGAACACCGGGGATGATAATGACAGGATATCGATTGTTGACAGTATTGAAGCCCCGTCCAGTCTTAATCCGGACACTATTGTAGAAAAGGAAGAAATTAAGCGGGTAATTATTGATGCAATACAGGAACTCCCGGAAAAAGAAAAAAAGGTACTTGTACTCTATTATTACGAGGATCTTACCCTTAAGGAAATCGGCGAGGTGCTCGGGGTAACCGAGTCGAGAATTTCTCAACTTCATACAAAGGCAATAATGCGTCTTCGAACAAAACTCACCAGTATTAAAAAGGGGATTCTCTAAAATCCGGGAAGAGCAGAGCAACCATAGATTACGCAGATTACGCTGATTTTTAAAAATCCGTGAGATTGGTGCAATCTGTGGTTTCAGAAATTTTGTTGGAGAGTCGCTTTTTGTGCTTTTTGTAATAATAGTGGTAAATTATCCTGATTAATGGTATCATATAAACAGGGAACCAGGATGTTTTAAGGTATATGGAGTGAATATATTATGATTTCATTATCCCAGCTTCGGGAATACATGAACAGACAGGTGGAAAAAGACAAAGAGGTGAAGTCCATTGAAGTACGCGGGGAATCACTGGAGGATGCTTTAAAAACAGCATCAATCGAGCTTGGTGTACCGATTAATCGTCTTCAATATGAAATAATCGAAAGGGGGACCAAAGGAGTATGGGGAGTCGGGAAAAAAGAATGGGTACTCTTTGTATATGAAACCGCAGAAAAGATATCGATTTCAAATCTAATCGAGAATGTTGTTCATGAACAACCGCAGGATATAGAAATCGAGAAAGACAGAAATGGCGAGACATTTGTCAGGCTTTCTCATGATGGTGTCTACCTTAAAGTGACAAAACCGGCAGGTAAAGGAAAGGGCGTAACAGAAAAAGAAGCATTGGAGCAAATCCACAAGAGGGGTGTAACCCGGTATGATTTAAACCTTATTTCACGGGTTGTCCGGAGGTCAGAGAATAAGTACATTCGTGTCGGTGAATTTGATTATAATCCTGCAAATGATGCATCCATATCTGTTGATATTATGGATATGGAAATGCGGGTATATATGGAAGTAACCTCTCCCAGATTAGGAGGAGCAGACCTGACCTATGAAAGTATTATGGCTATTTTAAAAAATAATGGCGTACTCTTCGGACATCTGGAAGATGAAGTTAAAAGATTTGAGGATTATCCCCAGTATAATACCCGGATTTTAATTGCCGAAGGTTTAAAACCCCAGAATGGGGCAGATGCAAAAGTACAATACCATTTTAACACAGAGAGAGGTCATATCCAGCTCCGGGAAGAAGCAGGGAGAGTGGATTTCAAGGAACTGAACCTTATTGAAAATGTTGTTGCCGGGCAGGTGCTGGCAAAGAAAATTCCACCGGAAAAAGGGATTAATGGGAGAACAGTAACAGGCAAGACTATTCCTGCCAAATCGGGGAATGATGTACAGATAGCTGTCGGCAAAAATGTAAAACTTTCCGAAGATGGTATTACTGTAATCTCGGAAATAAACGGCCAGGTTATGCTTTTAGCCGGGAAAATAAATGTTGAACCGATATATACCGTGAATGGGGATGTGAATCTTCAAACAGGGAATATTCTTTTTCTTGGTACGGTGATCGTTAAAGGGAGTGTCCTTGACGGGTTTTCCATAAAAGCAGCGGGGAATATTGAAGTGAAAGGCAATGTCGGGAAATGCGTTCTCGATGCAGAAGGGGATATCATTATACACCAGGGTATTCTTGGAAAGAACGGGGGGCATGTAAAAAGCGGCAAGACCGTATACTCGAAATTCATAGAACATGCCCGGATAGAAGCTTCGGAATATGTTGTCGTCAACGAAGGAATACTCCACAGTATGGTAGATGCAAATAAAAAGATTATTTGCCAGGGAAGACGGGCATCGATCGTGGGTGGAAAACTCCGTGCCTCGGAAGAAATAAATGCAAAGAATCTCGGATCTATTGCCGGTACCGAAACAATCCTGGAAGTGGGGTATGACCCGTCCAGCAAGGAAAAGCTGAGCCTGTTTGATAAAAAGAAGATCGATATAGAGAAAGAACTGGATGAAATCGAATTGAATATCAAAACCCTCCTGAACCTAAAAAAGGTGCAGAGAAAACTTTCCGAAGAAAAGCAGAATTATCTTACCGAATTATCCAATAAAAGAGACACCATTAAAACAGAACTGGACAGAATAAATGAGGAAATGGATGATATTAAAGCACATCTTATGTCACTGAAAAAAGAAGGAAAGATATCGGCATCCGAAAAGGTATTCCCGGGGGTAAAGATATATATCAGGGATGCGTATCTGGAGGTGAAAAACGAGTTCAAGTTCGTTACCTTTATATTGGAGCACAATAATGTGCGTATTACCAAGTATGAAGCAATAGAAGAGGATTTTAAAAGGAGGCTTATGTAAAGTATGCCATTGCTTCCTATTGATTTACAGACCATGTTTTCTCATATGAACCAGATCGGCAAGGAACAGGCACTGCAAAAAGAGATATCCCCGCTCCAACAATCACTCCAGGGTGAAGAAATTGCAAAGGATTCAAAAGAAAGGGATACAACGATCAATGAGACCGATGAGGTTGGAGAGGGACTGGAGAAAATAAAGGACAAGGAGAAAAAAAAGGAAAGTGAACAGGGGTCGGGACAGAATAAAAAAGAAAAGCAGAAAGAAAATACAGAACAGAAAGAATTTTTTAAAGAACCATACCTGGGACAACATATTGACATAACCGGCTAGTATATCGTACATGTATTTAGAGTAAGAAAATTTCTTATAAATAAGGTGTTTGCAGTTCTCTATGAATTATGTGGTGGATATTGCGATTATACTCGCGGGCTTTGTTATTCTTTATTTGATTCTTAAAAGAAAAATCGAAAAATCCATAAATCCCCGTGCCCTTATCGATGAAATCCGGGTGGAAGTGGACAGGATAATTGTGGAGCTTAATAATACAACAGAGCGGAATATAAGCCTTATTGAAGACAGGATGAATCAGCTTTCCGGTCTTCTTGAAAAAGCGGACAAGAAAATCCTTCTTTTAAACCGTGAAATTGAAAAATATGAGGTAAGTAAAAACTACAGCAATATCCTGCAAAAAGCGAAAAAAAGCGATGTGTCGGATAAAAAAGAGACAGAAGAAACGGATATAAAAGAAAAGGTGTTAAAATTCCACCGGGAAGGATTCTCGCCTGCCGTGATTGCCAATCATACCGGCCTGCCTGTCGGTGAAGTGGAGTTGATTATTTCACTTACTGAACGGTAGGAGAGAATTCTGGATTTTTATTGGCAGGAATTATTAAGACTACGAGATAAGGAGATTCTTGTGATAGAAAAATTGAAGATAAACGGATTCAAATCTCCCTGGAATTCAAATTCCTGGTTTTGATTCAAAAGCAGCCTATATATGCGGGTCTATCCGGACCGAATTGGAAGTAAAAGATATATCCTTTGGTCTGGCTGATCTGCAAATCGCCTCTATTGCACTGGCAAATCAGCTTACCCTGCTGAGTGAAAATGTAAACCATCTCCGGCAAATATCCCGTTTAAAAGTGGAAAACTGGCTATAAAATGAAAAAAAAACGGTATGCCTGGATGTCGAAATGCATACCGTTTATAATGGGATTGCTTATAAGCGTCCCATTATATAAATCGGTTGTTTGGTGGAAAAAAATTAGCAGAAATTAAAAAAAATTTTTTGTGTTTACTAATTCTTTATAATGGTACTCACAGGAATCCTTCAGGTCGGTATAGAGTTTTTCCGAATACTCAAGAATTTGTTCCGGGGTTTTGTTTTGGATTGATGTATGGACAAGCCCCTGGATGATGGGCTGGATGAGGAATCCCGCGATGATCCGGGAAGATTCAGAGGTTATTTTTTCATCAATCGTATTGAGTTGTTCGAGGAGTGACCGGGAGATTTTCCCTCCCTTTAATGAGGATATGGCTTTGCGTGTCGTTTCTATTCCCTGGTCTGCAATAACGGAAAGTGAGTGAAGATTGTCAATTAATTCCCTGATTGCCTTTTTTAGCCTGGCATATCGTTCTTCACTTTTTTTGTCCTGTTCCGTGGAAGCGTGAATCATGTTGATTTTTTCATCGATAAACTCCTTTCTGTTGGGGAGATCAAGAAGATCCTGGATAGCAGTCCCTTCCATCCCGGGAATCGCAACTCCTTTATGAGAAAGGGTAACCGTTTTAATAGAAGGATACCGGTTCATCTGGGATTCGAACCACCATTTGTAGATAATCATACGCTTATCTGTAAGAACCATGTTCCCATCGTTTGCAGGAACCAAAAAGGGCTGGCCGTCCCGGAGGTATTTGAATGACATGTACTCCATGGGAAGAAAACGGCGAGAGATTGTATGAAAGGTTTGTTCAAAATATGCCCCATGAAAGTGCGTTTTTTTACCCGGGAAACCAAGATCAAGGCCTGCCATGACAACCGGGGAAGCGCCGAGAATTCGCGCCAGATCCCATGCAGCTGTTGCAACCGAACCCCCTGCTCCGATTTTGCCTTTTTCCCCGGCTATTGATTCAAAAAACTGGCCCAGGGGAAAGAATGAGCTTGCAAAGAAACCTTTGAGCTTTAGAAAACGGAATACCCGGGGATGTGTCGATGATTCGGATACCAGGAACGGTTTTTGCGGCTTTGTCCAGTCCAGGTGACGGGTGTTCCAGTACTGCGGGTCCACAATAATGAGGAAATCCGGTTCTACACCATGATCCAGACAGGCTTTTAATGAGGTATCAACGGAAATGACCACCATCTTCTTTTTAAGTTCAGGAAGAAAGGGGAGAACGTCATCCAGGGAAGGCCCCGAGGCAAGAACGAGGCAGGGCAGATCCTTAAAGGAATTATGCAACAGGGTAATTCCCGGTTTTTCAGCCAGGTGCCTGATATTGCGGACAAGGTTTCTTATCCAGAGTTTTCCGAATCGCTTTAAGGTATTGACATTTACCTCTTTTTTCGACAGATAGGAACTTACTATCCCATCAACCTGTTTATAATAATCCCGGTGAAATTCATAAATGGATCTGAGTTTTATAATCTGGATATTCGAAAGGGGAAGTGCTTCGATAAATGAGAGGAGGTTTGCTGTATCCGGATTTATGTAGTACAGGACTTTCTGTAAGAGAAACAGGTGGGAAAAGTCCCTTGATTCCAGTACTTTTAAAAAAAAGGATATATCCGGTTCAATAATAAGAAGAGGGATTTTCGGGTATTTTTTTATAAATACTTCTATATGATAACCAAGACCGAATCCGTAAAACAGTGCACAGGAGATATCGTCTTTCATTTCCCGTTCAATGAGCTGGGCTGCTTCCCTTACCGGATTATGCCGGGAATGTATATACAAGCCTTTGTATTTTCCTGATATCTCACCTGCCGGGGTGGGGAAAAAATCCAGGTCATTTGATTTTTCTTTTGCTTCAATCCCTTTAAGATAGGGGGCAGAAGCGAGGAGGGTGTTTATATTGTGTTCATAATAACTCATTCGAACTCCAGGGTAATTTTTATCCCTTTTTGGGGTTTACTTTATTTTCATGGTAACTCATTCGAACTCCAGGGTAATTTTCATTCCTTTTGTAATTTCTGTACCAGGGGCAGGATCCTGCCTTACGACATATCCTTCCCCTTTCATATATACGGTAATATCTTCTATTTTAAAAAGCTTAAGAAGAAGTCTTTTGGGGATTCCCGTAAGATCAGGCATTGTTGAACCCAGTTCAATAGCATTGGGGATAGGGAGTTCGATATTTCCCGGATGTTCAATAATCTTTTCATAATCCGATGATATCCCGGACATGGAAACCAGATTTTCCACGATTTCCTTTAAAAGGGGGGCGGCGACTCTACTCCCGTAATAATTCTCCCCTTTCGGATGATCGATGACAATATACAGAATATATTTCGGATCATCAGTAGGGAAAATTCCCAGGATTGACGGGATAAAATGCGTATCTGAATATTTCCCGGATCCTTTATCAAACACCTCGGCAGTGCCTGTTTTCGCTGATATTCTTACCCCATCGACCCATGCCCTTCGCGCGGTTCCCCCTTCCCGGGTAGCTGTCTCCATCATTTTAAGCATTTCATATGCAGTATGAGGAGAAAATACCTTGCGTACGGGGGTTCGTGTAAATTCTTCAATAAGTTTGCCCTCCGGGGACAGAATCTTTTTTACAATAATCGGTTTTAAAAGTGTCCCGTTATTTGTGAGAACAGTTGCAGCCGTGATCATCTGGAGCGCGGAAACCGATATCTCCTGGCCGAATGCTATGGAAGGTTTTGTCCTGGGTGACCATTCTGATACAGGCCGGAATATGCCGGAGGTTTCACCGGGAAGGGGAATCCCTGTTTTTTTGCCAAATCCGAGTGATGAAAGAAGTTCGTAAAAAGGAGCTGATTCCGTTGTTTCCGATGCATACACTGCACCGACATTACAGGAATACTTGATAATTTTTTCCGGCGTTACCACCCCATGAACACTCAGACAGGTAATGGGATCTCTTATTTTGTCATAGATACCGGTGCAGTGAAATTCATCTGACGGGGTGATCCCGCCCAGTTCGAGGAACGAGGTAATGGTGAATATCTTGAATACCGATCCCGGTTCATAGGAATATTGTATGGGAAGGTTTGCCCGTCCGGCTTCAGAAGATTTAGTAATCTCATTCGGATTAAAATCCGGCAGGGAAACATAGCTGATGATCTCTCCGTTTGTTGCATCCATCATCAGGATCATGATGGAATCGGGTTTATATGTTTCATATGCTTTTACTGCAATTTCCCTTACCATATACTGAATATTAATATCTATGGTCAGGAATAACTGGTTCCCGAATATTTTCTTTGACCGGGTGCCGGTAACCCGCGGCGATAAATTATCATCACAGGTAAGCTCCAGACCATCAAGTCCGTTATTATCAATATCCACATATCCTGTTACATGTGATACAAGTGTGGTGTGGGGGTAACTCCGGGCATATTCATCATCAATCAAGATACCTTTTAGTTTGTTTTCTTCTTTTAACCTGGTTATTTTCCCGGATTCGGTAGGAGTGACTTTCCTCTTGATAAATACATAGTTATGGGAACTGTTTGTAAGGGTATCCAGAATTTTATCTTTTTTAATATCCAGGATTTCCGAAAGAAGAACGGCACTCTCGTCTGCATCCTCGACATAGGGAATCCACGCGGCGATTGTTTTAAGCTTTGTCTGTATTGCAAGGATTTCACCATTCCTGTCCAGTATTGGTCCCCGTTCAATCACCGGATTCCTGCCGGTATCTTCCAGATCATCCTGGGACCGGAAAAGCATGATATCCGCAAGCTTTGCAATAAGGGGTATGAGGAGAAGGGAGAGAAATATAATAAAAATGAATAATCTTTTTTTTTCAGATACCTGGTTCACCTTATCTCACTCCCCGGTTCTCTTCTGTTTTTTACCTGCCTTTATCACTTTCGCATAGACAGATGCGACAGGTATATAACCAAAATGACGGGAATCCACTGATTGACAGGGATTATCACCCATAACAAAAATAGTATCCGGGGGCACTGTCCCGGTGTGTACATCGAGTGAGAAATGGAGTGCCGGATTATAGGGAATCTCCCTTTGTGCTATAATGAGTCTTCCCTCCTTGAAAGAAACCGGATCCCCTGCAATACCAATACAACGTTTTACAATCAACTTTCCTTCCTCTGGTTCCTTTGATACTATAATATCATCACGTTCCGGGTATGCCCAGTAGGTAATGTACTCGTTTTTAAAAGGCATAAGAAGTCCGTATGCCAACTTATTAATAAAGATGATTTCACCTGATGAAAAAGTTGGTTCCATTGACCGTCCTTCCACGAGCATGATATCGACAACAAACAGTTTAAGAAGAAAGTAAAGGAAAAAAAACAGGCAAAGTGCGGTTGCTATAGTCTTTAATGGCGAGATCGTGGAGTCTTTCATCTGTTTTCTATTTCGGTTAATGTTCCTGCAAAAAATCCTAAATTTTCTCATTTGTCCCTGTTATATTGTCGATGATGAATAAAGAGAATCATGATTTCATCACTTTTGCAACAGAATATCTGCCAGAGAAAATCTCCTGTCGAACATAAAAAGAAACTCTCTCTTTCAAATCGGGGGATTAATATCAATGTATTACCTGCTTCATCTGTTAAAATGGCAAAAAACACACCTTTGCATAGATTATACATCGTTATGCAGGATAAATCCATACTTGAATGGATAGCAGTCCTCTGTACGGGATTGTTTGTTGTCCTTACACTTATTACTTATGGTTTTACCTTTTTTGTAAAGGAGCGGTTTTCCCTGGCCATTTCTTTTCCCCGGGATACTGATCTGGAAGAGTACCTTATAAATTATAATCATGCCTCAACGGATGTGGAGGAGAAATTGTATACCTTCATTACTCCTCTTGATACGCAGGAAGAAAAAGAATACGATCCTTATCCTGATAGAGTAAAGACACTGAGTACAATGGAATATACAGTGAAAAAGGGGCAAACAATTTCTGAAATAGCCCTGGCTTTCCGGTTGAATGTAGATACAATTATTAGCTATAATAATATAAAAAGCGTGAGGAAAATATATCCCGGTATGAAAATCCTTATTCCCAATACTGATGGTATTACTTATTACGTAAAAAAAGGCGATTGTCTTTCCGGTATAGCCGGGAAATTCGGGATTTCCCTGAACAACCTTCTGGACTGGAATAATATATCATCGTCGGTGATTCATTCCGGATCGGTCTTATTCATTCCCGGTGCAAGAATGAGCAAGTATAAACTGGCAGAGGTAATGGGAACGCTTTTTAAGTATCCGGCATCCGGGGGGATTTCTTCCAGGTACGGATGGCGGATTCATCCTATTTCCAGGAAAAGGCATTTTCATAATGGGATCGATATTACCGATTCCCCGGGAACTCCGATAAGGGCTTCCCGGGATGGTAAAATTTTAAAAATCGGGTATAATCAAGTATATGGGAAATATATTATCATTCAGCATGATAACGGATTCCAGACGTTTTATGGACATTTACGAAAAGAGACAGTAGGAAAAGGAAAGATTGTACACCAGGGAGACAAAATCGGGGAAATGGGAAATACAGGCTACAGTACAGGGTTTCACGTTCATTTTTCTATCTATAAAAACGGTGAAACAGTAGACCCACTGCTTTACCTGAAAAAATAAAGCAGATTTCTTACGCCGTAGCCCCCGGTTATACCGGGCGGGATATCCCGGATGAATGCCCGGATTCTTTTTTTATGCTTTGTGATTATAATGGAGGAAACTGTACCATATGAAAAAGTTAACCTTGATAATTATTGTATTACTTACCTGTTCCGTTTTTACAAGGATATATGCAGAAGAGGGGAAAAGCCGTTTTACGATTCAGCCCAGTCTTATTGAATTTACCGATAAGGAGAATGAACTCAGCATCGGGTTCGGACTTATCGATAGCGCCGGTGATAAAACAAAAACCTGGGAAATTTTTCCGGTGCGTGTGCTTTTACGCTCAGGGAAAAACCGGTTCTACCTGGGATTGAACGGCCTTTCTCTTATGACCCGGAGCGGGATTAATATAGAGAAAGATATGATCATCGATAAAGTGTACAATGGAGATGTAATAAGTTTTGGCGGGGATGTAACGATAAGCAGTACTGTCGAAGGAAACGTCTGGGTATTCAGCGCAGATGTAGTATTAAAGCATGGGGCTTACATAAAAGGAGATGTTGTTGCTCTTGGCGGTAAAATAACCCAGTCCGGTAATGTTTCAATAAAAGGGAATAAGAATGCGATCCCGCAGTTTTCCATTCCCTTTATCGGGTTGTTTACCTCTGCCCGTTCAGCTGCAACCCTGCATTTCATTATGGAGATTTTCGGGATGATTCTCTTTTTGCTCCTCCTTTTTCTGGTACTTTTTTTCCGTAAACAGGGATTAAAGGAACATGCGGATTCCCTTTTTTCCTTATGGAGAGTTGCATTACTTTACCTTTTATTTTCTCTTCTTATTATACCGGTTTTGATCTTTTTCCTTTATACATCGATTGTCGGTGTAATGATTATTCCTTTTATTGTTCTCTTCATTATCGTTATTGCATATTACGGATTTATGGCAATCACCATACGTCTGGGGAAATTTCTATTGCGTAAGGAAACGGATTCTTTTCCTCATCTCTTTCTTTGCGGTTTTATCGGGCTTGTTTTATTAAAAGGCCCAGTCCTGCTCGGAATATTTTTCTCTTTAATGGAATCGGAGATCATAGCAATCATAGGGTCATTCTTTACGTATATCGGTTCAATCGCATTATTTTTAGTATTTATTTATGGATTCGGGGCCACCCTTGTACAATTCCGGCAAAGAGGTTAGGAAAAGGGTAACTTGAAGCAATAAAAGATAAAATGTGGTTTTGTTTTACCTCTAATTATATTGAAATATCTTCTTTTTTATGATAGATTATAAAGGGGGAGGGAGTTTTTCTTATGCGAAGAAAAATAACCTTATATAGTATTATTCTTCTTTTTTTAATCAGCAACCTCTATTCCATAGATATTCATATTTCAAAACTCCAGGGATTTTACAAAGCCCGATCAGAGGCAGATGTTCTTTCAAAAAAGGTCGAATTCATATCAACCCAGTTAAAAAAGGAATTAATCAGGCAGTCCTCTGATATCATTACCTATATAGATATAAGTGGTTTAGCAAAACAGAGACGGAAAGAGTATGATGCAGAACCGGTTACCGATACCCTGGATGCCCTTGCAATCTGTTTTTTTTATAATATCGATTTTGTCCTGTTCGGGGATCTGTATCTTGGTGGGGATGAGGATCAATACAAATCACAAATTAAAATATACAGCAAAAAGACCGGGGATATTGTCCATACAATTGAATATTCTAAAACTGTGGAAAATGATATTACCTATGCAAAAGAACTCGCCAATGCAATAAACCAGGAATTAATGGTGAAGTTTGCAGGATATTCCGAAGATGATGTCATAGCAGAAGGGAAAGAGGATAAGCGTATTCTCGATAAGTTAAAGGACAACAAAACAAATGACTCAACAGAAATTTCCGATCGAATAGAAGGGGTGGATACAATACCGGAACCCGGCGAGAGAATATTCGGTTTTTACCTATCTCTTGGGTATTATTTTCAATTTTCCGGTGAATGGAAAGATTCTATTATGCCCAGTGTTACCCTGGAGCAGGGAGTAAACTGGTCAATAAGGCTGGTGGATAATGAATTCTTTGATTTTTATATACGGCCTTTTATCCTTGTAGATTATTCCTTTTCTGTTCAGGATCCTTACAATACATATCACCGGTATATTCACTATCATTCCCTTGCATTTAAAGTGAATCTGGATTGTCTGTTTGAATTTAATGATATCTTCGGCTTTTTTATCGGTTTTGGCCCGCATTACCGATTTGATATTATCGATTACCGGACTTATTCCAATTCTTTTTACACTGATATTCCTTATGCATTGGGATTGTGCGTGAATGCCGGGGTTGAGTTCAACCTGAATAAAGAGGGAAGCTTCAAAATAGGGTTGAATAGTATTTTTGATATCACTTTTTTTGATAGTCTGTATACGGATTTAAAAGTTCTAAGCTATGTTATCTTTAAAATATGACCCCCCTCTTGTAAGTAATGAAAATCTACGATCAAAAAGAAGGAGACATTTAATTGATGGTGAAAGATAAAATATGCTGACACTCATTATTATTATTGTTATCTTCTTCCTGTTAAGTATTCTGATTCTCGTGTATCATAATTATATATCCTATTATAATAGAATCCATATTTACGGTCAGAAACTGCGAAGTTCTTCCCGCTATACAGGGGTTCTTCCCGTTTTTCAGCTTAAAAATCATCTATACGGGAAAACGGAAAAAACATTACTCCAGTTCCTTCTTAAAAGAAAACTCCCCCTTGTGGTTTGTCTTGGAGACAGTATCACCCATGGAATCATCAGTACAAATTATGTTGATGCATTACAGAAAAAATACCAGAATTCCTTTCTTTTCATCAATTCAGGGATAAATGGTAATCTTGCATATAATCTTAATCAACGGCTTAAGGACGACTGCATTGATTTTGATCCGGATTATGTTACGGTCCTTATCGGGACAAACGATGTAAATTGTCATTTAAGTAAAAAGGTGATGATACAATACATAAGAATGCAGCAGCTGCCTCAAAACCCGGACAGGGAATTCTTTCACAATAATCTAAAGGAAATCATTGAACATATACAGAAAGAAACAAAGGCGAAAACAGCTATTCTGTCATTACCGGTTATTGGAGAAAACCTGGAATCAACAATGAACCGGAAAGTATTGGAATACAGTGATATGATCCGGGAACTGGCAGAACAATACAACATTGCTTATTTACCATTACATGAAACACAAAGACAGTTCCTCATGGGAATCAAGAACAGAAATCCATCTGTTTATATGAAAAAGCATGTTCTTAAAATAATCTCACTAATGATTAACAGGAGTTTTGATAAGATCGCTCAATTAAACGGCTATTACCTTACCTATGACGGCCTTCATGAGACAACCCGGGGTGCGGCTATGATCGAAGACCTTATTTCCGGATTTCTTGAAAGCTGGGGCTGTCCCAAAAGCCGGAGAGTATAACCAATCATCGTTGAGAATACACTTCATCCTCTTTCTACTGTAAAAAGAGAAGTTCAGGTTTATTGTGTA
>JAFGQK010000085.1 GCA_016935735.1 Spirochaetales bacterium
ATGAATTAAAAAATACTTAATGATATTTCTCCCGGTTTCCTGGCTTCCTTATATTTAAATTCTTTCTATCAAGGGAATACCGCTTTTAAAGGAAATTATTTTGTTGTAGTATAGTAATATGAATTTTTTATACTGTACCTTCGAACCTTTGACAAAAGCGGAAAACGGGGGTTGCGCGATACTGCCCCCCGGGTGGATCCATCCAACACGGAATCTGCCGACCTCGGTCTTGATTATGGGACGAAAGGGAAAGGTTTTAATTGAAGAAAAGGGTATTGAAGAAGAGACTACGGAAATAGAAATCTGTCCGAACCGTATAGCTCTTCTTATTGCGTACAGACAGCACAAGGGGAAAATAAAACTTACATCAACCGCTTCATATTACTGGGTTCATTTTATTCATCCGCAAAAACCAGTAATATTAAAAGATACAGATGTTTCCAGGCTGTTCAATAATCCTGCGATAATTAAGCAAAGACTTTCAAATGCGGCCCTGATCCCGCAGCAATTAGATCTCCAGGAGCCTGACTACGTTTTTCAGATTTTTCGCAAGTTCCTTAATGAACAGGAAAACCCATCATATATTTCCTGGAAGTTCCAGCTCCTTTTTCAAGAATTATTAATTGCAATAACCGAAGCCGCCATTTCTGTTTATAAATCCAGTTTACCGCTTTCTTCGGGTTCGAGTTTAGTAAACTCAATTATCTCCATGATTGCGGATAATTTGACAGATCCTGATTTATCCGTAAAATCCATAGCATATAACTTTCATTACAATCCTGATTATATCGGCCGTCAGTTTAAAAGCATAATGGGGATTCCATTAGGAAAATATATACTTAACTTAAGAATAAAAATGGCGATGAAGTTTCTTCAGGAAACACATGAAACAATCGCCAATATTGCCCCCAAATGCGGATTTGTTTCTCTTCGCCATTTTTTACGGCAATTTAAAAATGAGAAAGGCATGACCCCTTCGGAACTGCGTCACAGGTTTCAGGCAATTCATATCAATTTTGAGTAATGCCTGTATTCTCCGGGGATCCGCTATATCGTACCCAACAGGCGTTGCCTGTTGGGTACGAGAGTTTCCGCTGTAAGGAAACTCCACTTAGCATAATTGTGTGATCAGCCCTACATAGTATTGAGCTATCACCAGGGCATCGACAATATCGATATTTCCGTCACAATTCGTGTCCGCGTTCCCCGGAATGAATCCCGCAGGATCAAGGCCCACATAGTACTGCGCGATGAGAAGGGCATCCACGATGTCGATCGATCCGTCCCCGTTCGCGTCGCCAAGAGTGCCGGTCTCTCCCGGCGGGGTACTGCCGAGAACACTTACTTCCGAAGCACTCAAGGCCCTGTTATAGATAACAAATTCGTCTACTTCCCCGTTCAGGTAGGGATCATTGGACCACTGGGATCTGCCTATATAGTTATTCACGGTGTTCCCCATATCTGCAGGATGTATCGTCATACCGGTATTTCTGTCCACTTCCTGTGTGTTCATGTATAAAATGCCGGTATCCCCGCTCCTGGTAACTGCGATATGCTGCCAGGAACCGGTGGGCAGGGCGCTGCTGCCATTTAGGCCTTGTTCCCCGTCATTCCCGGTTAAGGTAATACAGAAGTACGGATACCCCGTACTGCCGGATGCGGGGGTGAGCATCATGAACACATCCATATCCCCGCCAAAGTCGAAAATCCGTGTCCAGGTATCAAGGGAGTTCAAGTTTACCCAGCAGGCAATAGAGAAATCATACAGGTCATTAGTAAGCCCGTCCGGCAAGTCTGCATAATCACTTGTTCCATTAAGGGTGTAAGGCCCGCCGCTAAAAATCGGTTCCTGGTCCGGGGTGGGTGTAGGACCTGGTGTCGGCGTCGGTGTCGGTGTTTCGGCGGATGAATACGGAACAAGTCTGAAAGAGTGTGAATATGAAGTATTTGAAGGTATTTGAAACTCTGCATGCGGCCGCGCACCCCAGCTATTATCCCCCCCGACGCCCATTTGTTTATAATTAAGGCGCAGGGTAATATCATTACGACGGGTAATATCATACGCATGTTTTGCATTTTCAGTATCCCATGGTGTATTATGCAATGCATTTATTTCCATTACCGGAACACCTTCTGCCAGGAGACCGACACCCGAACCATTAAGCAAGGTTACCCACCTCACATCGGTTCTATTTCCGTTTTCCTGGGATTCCAGATACGGCACCCGCATGCCATCGACCGTATTGGAATATACTCCTACATAATATCCTGTTTTACGATCACAATAGTTTTCTTCGGGTCCTCTTCCATACCATGTTATATCTTCAAATCCGCCCGGCAGGGTGAGCAGCATTCCAACCTCCGGTATTTCCGGGAGGCTGCTGCTTCCCGGCGAGAGAGTATAATCGACCACAATACTGCTATCACCATAAAACGTATAGGTCACATCAAATCTCGATGTTGTTGATGTCGGAATAGTAAAACTAACATTTATTCTCACCTCGGCGTTTGAGATATCTGTTCTGCTGATAGTTCTGATTGACCGGTTTTGTCCGGCATTCCGCCATGTGGCACAACGGTTTTGCATGCCATTGCCGTAATCATTATCAGTAGGCGCCCGCCAGAAATTCGGAACAGGTCCCTTATTTAATATCCGTGTTCCATTATATGTTAAATTTGTGATTGTTCCCTCACTTTTACTAAAGACTACCTGGAAATCACTTCCATTAATTGTATAATTCGAACTATCCTCACTTACACTCAAAGACGGCATCGATCCTGTATCCGGGGGCGGTACGGTTGGTGTGGAATATGGAATCTTAAATTGAGCTTTGGCTACTTCATGACCGGCAGAAGCCCAGGGAGTACTTTGTTTTAAAGTAAAACTGAAGTTCAGCCAATACTCTACACCTGCCTGTAAAACAGGATTTCCTGAATTCATTGTGATGGTTTTATTGCTTAATGGCTGAATATTCAAATCGGAATCCGACAGGGTCCCGGAATTTATTACCTCATCATCAGCCTTTAATTCCCATGTCCCATTATACGCATTTACATTGGTAAATAATGCATGGTTTTTAATTTCCACCCTGCCGTTCAACAAATCAACAGCATGTAATTTTATATTCTGATAGCACTTTTTCACTTCCCAGATTTCCGGCTGAAGTGTTCTGTCCGGCAACACAACTCCATTTGCACAAAAATTATCATCATTCGGATTATCCCCCCAGTCCCCGCCAAAATCAAAATAATCGGTATTACCATGGCGTAATCCCTGGTCAACAAAATCCCAGATAAATCCGCCCTGGGTATTTTGATTACTCTCAAATGCATCCCAATATTTAAACAGGTTCCCTACACTATTTCCCATGGCATGAGCATATTCGCAAAGAATCAATGGTTTTGAACTATTACTATAATTCTGGACATAATCAACACCGGAATACATATGGCTTTCTATATCGGCTTTTCCATTATCACCTTCATAATGAACCAGGCGTGTTGAATCCCTGTTGTGAGCCCAATCCGCCATTTGCCTGAAATTATCGCCCTGGCCCGCCTCATTACCTAAAGACCAGAGCAACACACATGGATGGTTCTTATCCCTTTCAATCATGGATCTGATTCTATCCACACAATTATCTGTCCATTGAGGATCACCGGCCGGGAGTGTGCTCATTAATCCATGTGATTCTAAATTTGTTTCATCTATAATATAAAGACCATATTCATCACAAAGGTCATACCATAAAGGATTATTTGGATAATGACTGGTACGCACAGCATTCACATTGAATTGCTTCATAATCGTTATATCCTGGACCATAGTAGTATAATCAACGGCTCTCCCTGTATCGGGATGTATCTCATGTCTGTCAAAACCCTTGAACATGATCATCCGGCCATTAATTCGCATCTTCCCGCCGCTTAATTCAAAGCGGCGGAAACCAATTCCGGCGCTTTCCGTTTCTATGATTGTACCGCTTGAATTCTTTAGACACAGTACTGCTTTATAGAGATTCGGATATTCGGCAGACCATTTACTTACATTTGAGATCGTTGTTTGAAAGGTTGTGTTTACTTCCGCACCACCCCCATTAATATTAGACAAGGTATTCGTAATGGGAGAAAATATCTGATTATCATTCATAGCATATAGTCTTAATTCAACCTGGTAATTTGATACGGCAGAAGAATTATAATTTCTAATCCAGACCTGTGTTCGTAAATCTCCATCATTATAATTATTAATACAATCTGCAATTACTTGAAAATCCTGCATATGTATTTTTGGGGTTGAATACAAATAAACTTCCCTGAATATTCCGCTTAATCGAATAAAGTCCTGGTCTTCAAGGTAGCTTCCGTCGGACCACCGCCAGACCTGGACAGCAATGGTATTGCTGCCGCTTCTGACTTTATCTGTAATCCTGAACTCTGCCGGCGTGTAACTATCTTCGCTGTATCCCACGAACTGACCATTTACCCAAACATAAAATGCCGATTCCACCCCTGCAAAATGCAGTAAAATTTCCTTGTTATTTATCCAGTCACTTGATACATTAAAAGTGCGTCTGTATGATCCTACCGGATTATATACCGTAGGTGCATTTGGAGGATTTAAGCTTTCATAGCCGGTCCATGGATATGTCACATTGGTGTATATCGGATAATCATATCCCTGCATCTGCCAATTCCCGGGAACAGTGATAGTACCCCACCCATCAACATTATAACTTTCCTGATAAAAATCTGCAGGCCGGGAAGAGGGATTATTTACACAGTTAAATTTCCATGTTCCATTTAATGAATAGTAATTCGGGGATGCTGATCGATTACCTGTTAATGCCGCACTTACATCATCATACGGCATAAGTGTCGCATGTGTTGTTTCTCTATTAATCTGAAAAACACCGGGCTGATTATACCATTCATTATTTACTTGTGCTGAAATCCGGAAAATTCCAGAAAGCAATAGTAACATTAAAAACAATAATTGTTGCTTCTTATTCATCTTTTTTACTCCATAAATTCTTTAATTACTGACAAATCCGCTTCATGGATTCATCATTTAGCAAAATTGTGATAATAATCCCACATAGTACTGGGCAACCAGCAGAGCATCGACAATATCGATGTTTCCGTCACAATTGGTATCCGCGTTCCCCGGAACGAAGTTCGCCGGATCAAGGCCCACGTAGTACTGTGCTATAAGGAGGGCATCCACGATGTCAATCGATCCATCATCATTCACATCTCCCAGGGTACCGGCAGGTGTCGGGTCCGGGCTGGGAACAGGGGTCTCCCCGGGGGATACGCTGCCGAGAGCCGCTACTTCCTGCGCACTAATAGCCCTGTTGTAGACCACAAATTCGTTGACTTCCCCGTTCAGGTAGGGATCATTGGTCCATTGGGACCTTCCTATATAGTTATTTACAGTGTTCCCCATATCCGCGGGATGTATCGTCATGCCGGTATTTCTGTCCGTTTCCTGTGTGTTTATGTATAAAATGCCGGTATCCCCGCTCCCGGTAACTGCGATATGCTGCCAGGAACCGGTCGGCAGGGCGCTGTTTCCATTAAGGCCCTGTTCCCCATCATTCCCGGTTAAGGTAATACAGAAATACGGGTACCCCGTATTCCCGGATGCAGGGGTGAGCATCATAAAAATATTCGTATCCCCGCCAAAGTCGAAAATCCGTGACCAGGTATCGAGGGAGCTCAAATTCACCCAACAGGCGATGGAGAAATCATTCAGATCATTGGTAAGCCCGTCCGGCAGGTCAACATAGTCAGTTGTGCCGTTAAGCGAATAGGGACCCCCGCTCCAGACCGGGTCCTGAAGGGGCACGGGCGTCGGACCGGGAGTCGGAGTTATGGTCGGTTCGCTTTCACCATCCAGGGCAGCGCCATCAAAGGGAATGATGATAACCTTGCTGCCGTGCTGGTCGTTGCCAAGATCAGCGTCTTTCGCAACGTCGATGGCCGCAACTATACCTGCAACCACATGGTCGTTCTCCATGTACACGTTGAAACGCTCCAATTTATTCCAGTGGTTGACTGTTCCATCCGTATAGCGTATGAAATTGGCTGTCGGATCATAGGCCAGTCCCGGGCTTAATTTCCAGCCGGTAATCCCATCTGTAGAGGTGATGTGATACGCCTTGCGGGTGTCCCACTTGTTGACAACAATATGATACAGACCACCGCTGTACCACACGACCGGATCTTCCAGGTTGCCCGACGGGACACCGGCTTGCGAATAAGCACTGGTTCCCTGGACCACGTAGGTGCCGAGAACGTTATTATTGCTGAGAGCGATGACGCCGGATCTCGGTACGGCCATGTAACGCCCATCCGGGCGATACATAATGCAAATATTTGCCGTTTGTCCAAAATTCCCCGAGGATGAGAGGGTGCCCAGTTGTGTCCAGGGTCCATCCAGGGACGCAGCCTGGAAGATGTCCCCCGGCCTGGTGTCGCTTGCGATGATGTAATACTTCCCATCCCCGCCGATAAACGGAAACACGTTATGGCCTTTGCCGTTCTGGTTGTTCGGCCAACACATACCCCGGTCTGTCTAAGGACCATAGAGGTTATTGCTCGTGGCATGAACAGCCACTGAACCGAACCATCCGTTATGCCCGCCGGATTGATCCCAGCGGCTCGCATACATATGGTACACGCCGTCAGGTCCCTTGATAATTCCGCCGTCCCAGTAACAATATTGCGATAAGGTCCTGTCTTCCAACCCGTTCGATTGATCCCTGGGACCTACCGCCGCAGCACCCCAGCAATTAGAAGACAGGGAACCTATAATCGGTGTCGCTGTAAAATAATCCATAAACTGGGATTGGGCATGGACTACCAGTATTGCCTGTAAAAAGATCACTGACAATAGTGCGATACGAAAATTAAGTATTTTTACATTTTCTTTCATTTTTTACTATCCTCCCTGGTTTTAAAAATTATACATAAATTCTTATAATTGAACCCTGCCGCCTTATTTATACGACAATTGGGGCTCAAGCGTTTGTTGAGTACATATCAACAGAACCCTGTTATCAGCCCCACGTAGTACTGCGCAATCAGAAGGGCATCCACAATATCGATGTTTCCGTCGCAATTCGTATCCGCGTTCCCCGGGATGAATCCCGCCGGATCAAGGCCCACATAGTATTGTGCTACCAGAAGAGCATCCACGATGTCCACTGTTCCGTCCCCGTTTACATCTCCAGGGGTTCCGGTCTGCCCCGGTGGGATACTCCCGAGACCTGTCACTTCTGCCGCAGTTATGGCCCTGTTATACACAACAAATTCGTTCACCTCACCGTTCAGGTAGGGATCATTAGACCATTGGGATCTTCCTATATAGTTATTCACGGTGTTCCCCATATCCGCGGGATGTATCGTCATGCCGGTATTTCTGTCCAC
>JAFGQK010000086.1 GCA_016935735.1 Spirochaetales bacterium
AAAAGGAAACCACCTCCTTTGGAGGTGGTCTATTTCCTCCTTATTATATTGATTATAAAGGCTATGCCTTTCAGATTCTTTTGATTTTGATTTAGAAAAAGCCACCTGCTCTGCAGGTGGTTTTTTACTTGTCTGTAAAGGAAGTTTTAGTTTTTTTAAGCCATAATTTAGATGGTTATATGTTTAAAAAAAGGTATTGGGGTCCGGACCAAGCCGTTTCCCTTCGTTCAATGCATCAAGTGCATCCATATCCGCTTCTACAAGTTCGAAGTCAAAAATACAGGTATTTTCCTCTATCCGTTCCCGGTGAACCGATTTCGGGATACAGACCACACAATGTTGAATATCCCAGCGAAGAAGAACCTGTGCAGGGGTTTTATTGTACTTTTCTGCAATCGTTGTAATAACAGGATGATGAAGATATAATCCTTTTGTAAGCGGACTCCAGGCCTCGATCTGGATATTATTATCCATGCAGAACCTTATGAGTTCAGGTTGAAGGAGAAAGGGATGAAACTCAACCTGGTTCACCATGGGATTGATATCGCAGTGACTCATAAGATTATGAAGGTGATGGATATGGAAATTACTCACACCGATTGCCCGTGCCCGGCCATATTGATATATTCTTTCCATTGCTTTCCAGGTTTTTATATACAGATT
This sequence comes from Spirochaetales bacterium, assembly GCA_016935735.1. Taxonomy (GTDB): domain Bacteria; phylum Spirochaetota; class Spirochaetia; order SZUA-6; family JAFGRV01; genus JAFGRV01. The sequence goes on from JAFGQK010000086.1 coordinate 664, forward strand.
TTTACCGGGCCAGTGAATAAGATAGAGGTCAACATAGTCAATATCGAGTTTTTTAAGGCTTTCCTCAAAGGCATTCAGGGTATTGTCATATCCCTGATCCGAGTTCCAGATTTTTGTCGTAATAAAGATTTCTTCCCTCGGGATGCTGCTTTCCTTTATTGCCTTTCCGACTCCGCGTTCATTTCCATATATGGATGCTGTATCAATACTCCTGTAACCGATTTCAAGAGCTATATTCACTGTTTTTACGACATCATCCCCATCAGGAATCTTAAACACGCCAAATCCAAGCCATGGCATGTTCACACCATTACTCAGCATCGTACAATCGTTTAAACCCTTCGACATTATTCATCACTCCTTTTCATGCCTTATTATAAATATATCAATATTTTTTTATTTTTTAAACCCTGTAATCATTAATATATCAGAAATAAAAATAATTTCCAGGTATTTACTCTAATTGTGTATATATCTTTTTTGGTTCAGCACGATGGTAAATATCCTGTTATAATTTCATGTTCAAAGCAGGATTCACTATACCATAGACAATAGTGGGTTTTTGTATTATGCTATTTTGACTTAAAATCTTGTTATTTTAACAAGATTTTAAGTCAAAATAGATAAACATTGGCCGCCAGGTTAATGAGACCAGTATAATAAAAAGAATCTGGATAGCTTGTTGATTGGGTTGTGGACTTAAGCCTTCGTTATGCTATTTGAGAGAGAGGTTTTTATGGTAAAAAAAAGGTTTGTATTCATTTCTTCTATTATAATCTGTTTTATATTCTTTTATTTACACCTTTTCTCTTCATGTCTTTCGGACCGGGAAAATCAAAAAAAGAAAAACAACCAGCCCAAAGCATACTGGAACCAGGAGGAATATGACAGGGCAATCCATAAAATACACCAGCCAAGGAATCTTTTCCTTTCTATTTCGATATGGAATGGTAATGAGGTTTTTTCCAATAAAACTTTTTGTGTTTATACCGGCAGGCAAAAATATGGTTCTGAAGATGCATATTTCAATATTTCTCTTAATGAATACGGTAAAGCAGAACAGAAAATAGACTATAATCATAGTTTTATCGGTATAGAACTTACGCCTTCCCTTCTTCCTGTGGAAAGTGGTATTGCTGCTGTTTTTTTTTCATGGTATAACCCCGGGACCTGGGTCAGTGAGTTGTCTGTTGATATTGATGTTACTCATTTTTCAAACCGGGTGTATCCTTCTTCTGATGATGGTTTTGTAAGAAGTGATCTTTTTTATTATCCCGGATTTAGAGAAAAAAAGGTATGGGTGTGTTTTGAAAGTCTTTTTGTATTAACCTCCACAAGAAAGGAACATCCACAGGGACTTATTGCAAAGGAAGCGGAAATAAAACGCGAGGAAGATGGCAGGATATCCATTATTCTTAATATGCCCGGGTTTTTCCGTAAGTGGAATAAGAACTATGCATCTCCCTGGCAGGAAGGTGATATCTATCCTGTTTCTATTTCAATTTCCCTTACCCCGCCTGCAGGTTTTTTCCGTACAGTACTTTCAGGTAAACAGGATTTAACCTTTGTTCCAAAGAACTATAATGGAAAGGTGGAAGTGAGCGATGGCGATCCTTATCTTTTTATCCCGTCAACAGATTCCCTGGAAGAAGTGATTATTAATGTGAACATAGATATTCCTGTTACCAGTATGATACTCAAGTAAAAAAATCTGTGAAATTGTACGTATCATTAAAAATGACTATCATTCTGTTGACAACTGTTCAACAAGTTGAACCACGATAGTTATTTATAAGGTACCTTGTAAATTTGCAATTAAACTTCAAATATGCAAGGTTATATATCAAGGTTGATAGAAAACGAGATCACCGGGCGCTTAAGCCAGAGGTACCTGCTGTTGCCCTTATCGGCCCCAGACAATGCGGTAAATACACTCTTTCAAAGCATCTTTTACAGCAATGGCAGGATTCTGTTTATCTTGATCTTGAAAAAACGTCAGATCAAAATAAATTACGGGATTTGGAAGCCTTTTTTGCAATAAACCGGGATAAACTCATTTGCCTTAGAATAGCCCTTTTATTCTCTGAATAAATTCCTTTGAACCAGATGCTGTAATCCATATTTCATTCTTTACCGAATTGGATCTTCCTCGTACAATGTTGTGATTCACCTTAAAATCACAGTTTATCTGGTAATCATAACAAGTATGGGCATCTTCAATTTCTTTCATCTTTCTATTCCAGTCCTGCCATAAAAAGTGTATAGGTTCTTCCCACTCTCCCCATGCAACAAGCACATAAAACAATGCATCCGGTTCCCTGTTCAATACGGTTTTTATCTTTTCCAGGGCAATATATAGTTCATTATTACTGGTAAAGGATATGGACCACTGTTCCTCCGGTTCCTCATTTTCTTTAAGAAAAGGAAATGTATACCTGGCAAATAATTCCTGCTTTTTGTCGGAGAAAATGAGTAATTCATTACCCTGAATGACTACTGTAAAAATATCTTCATCGGTTTTGCACACATACTGACGTGTTCCATCAGCATTGATAATCATATCACAATAATGAATATTCATATCGAGTAAAACCGATATATTATTTTTCATCCTGTTTGTCAGGGTTGCATTCACCATTGTGCCGGAAAGCTTTTCATGAGTATTTTTAATATTCTTTAAAATTTCTATATTATTCTCACCCATTTATTCATATATCCTTTTTAGGAATTATAATCATGTATTATATTAAAAATAATTAATAGAGACAAGAGAAAGAATCACAATGGAAATGATTTCCCAATCGGATTTTATCGGTGTAATATTTGCTGTGCCGGGCAGTCCTGGTTTTAACAGCTTTCCAGGTATAAACCTTTTTCTTGAAACCTGTAATTTATACCTGAAGATTGTAACAATATTATCACAATCCAGTCTACTTTTTCATACACCTGTATAAAAAATCATACGATCCGGTCTATATACTCATTTGTTCTAATAGGATCTGTTTATAAAGCAGGAATACGGAAAAAAATGAAAAAAATTGTTTTTCATGCATGCAGCAGGGAACTTTTACTAGTTATATATGGTGAGAATATCATTCTATATTAAGGAGGAAAGAATGGAATCGCCCAAATTGCATGAATTCCATTTTGTGCTTACTCAACGTATGAAAGTCCGTATAGAAGGGCTGCATGTGTTTAAAGGATTGCATAGTATTTCAGGTATTATTGCAAGAATTCTTTTATTGCTTGTGCCTGTAATAAAACGTGAGCATGATTGGGGAAAGCAGCGGTATAGCCGGTACATGTATGTATCGCCTGACCGCAGAGAAAGCCGGGTGCATGCGCATACACACTTACCTGAGGACTTGTATAGAAAGTTAAAGCTGATTCATCAGGATTTGAATTTTTTCAGTTTAGCGCAGATTGTGCGGTTTTTTCTGGAGTTGTTTCTTTTACTGGTGAAACTGTATAAAGATGGTATTTTGCAGGAATTGGAAAGAATGTATAAACAATGGAGAAAGGAAGAAAGAGATACCCGCCTGACACTGAGTCAGTATATGCGACAATTAAGGATAATTGTACAACATTTACCTGCTGGAAAAAGGATAATTAATGTTTATGACGGACATTTTACTCCATTTTGGAGATTCCGCCTGTAAAAACCACAAACCATCCACCATACCAGAAAAAATACAACCACCCTCACCTTACTCTCAATTTTCTTTATTAATATATTCAATCACCCATTTTTCCTGATTATATTGACAGAGTAAGTTTATTTTCATAGGATAACGCCTTAGCCCGGTCATACAGGGAAATCAGTTCCGAATAGTAAGGTTGACAATGAATATAATTGAAAGGATCAGAAAAGAAGCAAAAGCAATTCTCAAAGATTTCCGCAGTTCTCATGATTGGGATCATACAGAACGTGTATACAGGCTTGCTCTCCAGATAGGAGAAAAAGAGAGAGCCAATCTTCTGGTTATTGCCCTTGCTGCCCTTCTCCATGATATCGGGAGAAGCTGCGAAGACAGGTCAAATGGAAAGATATGTCATGCGAAAAGGGGAGCTGAAATGGCAGGTACGCTACTGCAAAAATATGATCTTGAAAAAAAAATAATTGACCAGGTCATCCACTGTATTGAAACTCATCGGTATAGAAACAATAAACAGCCGGAAAGTCTCGAGGCACGGGTTCTTTTTGATGCAGATAAACTCGATTCAATCGGGGCTGTCGGGATTGGCAGGGCTTTTCTTTTTGCCGGAGAGGTCGGTGCAAAACTTCATAATAAGGGTAACCATATTATGAACACAAAGCCCTATACAGAAGAAGATACAGCATACAGGGAATATATGGTCAAACTCCGGCATATAAAGGAGAGGATTCTTACAGATGAAGGAAAACGAATTGCCAGAGAAAGGCATGAGTTTATGGAAGAGTTCTTTATGCGTCTTGAAAGTGAAATGGAAGGAATCCTTTAATTGTATATGCCACACCTTAATAACTATAATTGGACTTCAACTTGTTGAAGAGTACCTCTAAATATTACAATCGTGTCTCAACGAATGTTGAGGAGTACTCCGGGGGGTCAGATGAAACCAAAAAGCCTTAAATTATTCCTTCTTTTCAGTTTTTTTCTTTTTTCATTTTTCTATAATTCAATTCCTCCGCTTATGACAACGATACAGGAAGTTTTTATATTAAAAATATCCGTTTCTACGATTGTTCCGGTTATATTAACCACAGGATTCATTTTATCTTCCTTATTATCTGCACTTATTATTGTAAAGATCGGCTTAAGAGTATCATTGATAATCGCCATCCTTACCGGAATGTCAAGCTGTATACTTTGTATAGTTGCAAGGGAACTCATCCTTTTTAATACCGGGATATTCCTGTTTGGTTTTGGTTATGGATGGGGCATATTGAGTTTGACAGCAGCGTATGCACATCTTGAAAAAAAATTGCAGAATTTCGGATTGCTTCATGCATGTTTTGGGTTGGGAGGAATTCTTGCTCCCCTGTTTATCTCATTCATATTCTCTTTTCACATCGATTTCAGGGGTATTTTTGTGATTTATTTTATCCTTTTCTTTTTCCTCTGTATCTTTATGCTCATAACAAAGACACCTGAAAATACAAAATATACCTCATATTCATTCAAGAATATCATCTTTCCTTTAAAAAATATTATCATTATAAGCTGTCTTTTTATCATCTTTTTTTACAGCGGCTGTGAAGTCGGAATGGTTACCTGGGCAGGAAACATGTTTAAGGATCTGCATCATTTTCCAAAGGAAATTTCTGTTCTTTTTATCACCTTTTTCTGGATTTTCTTTACCATGGGAAGACTATTTACTGATTTTCTTTACAAAAAGTTGGGAAAAATAAACCTCGTCCTCTTTACCTGTTTTCCTGCACTGGCAATCCTTTTTCTTCTTATTTTTGCCGGGAGAATATCATCGGTAATTCTCTTTTCCGTCTGTGCTTTTTTTCTTGCCCCGGTTTTTCCCGTTGTCCAGAAATATACAAACTCACTTATTCCGGAAACGGAAATAGGATTATTAAACGGATTTATCTATATCTTTGCAGGAGCCGGCATTATGCTTATGACCTCTTTAATGGGAATTATATCAGAGCAATCAATCAGGCTGGGATATATTATTCCTCTTACCGGCTTTCTCTGCATTATCTTTATCCTTATCTTTGGAATTATCCTCGTTAACCGGAAAAAGATGGGAAAAACAAACAGACCGGAATGATTCTTCCTTTTCTATCCGGAATCTTTTTTATGAAATTTCCTCGAGTATGTAATCCCGGTTTCCAAGACCGATTTCTTCTGCATGCTCTATCTGGATACACGGGTCAACTACTGGATAGCTTAATTGTCCGATGTTTTTTCCATGTATTTTCTCAGTAAGATCCAGTGCGGCCTGGTCAATAGAAACAGGATCGGTGGACGCACATATCCCGATATCGGGAATGAGTTTACCCTGGCTTTTATTGATGCAATCACAATCTGCTGTCATATCTACGAGAAAGTTTATAAAAAAAGATTTCTCCTGTTTGTTTTTACAAACACCCAGGGCATGTTCTGCCATACTCTTTTGTGATACACCGGATTCCATAGACCAATTGTAACGTACAGCATTAAAATTACATACAGCAAGGCATTCACCGCACCCAATGCATTTTTCCTTAAGGATAAATGCATGTTCTTTTACCCCTTTCTGGATAATAATCGCATCTTCCGGGCACCATCTCATGCATTTTTTACACAAAGTACACCTGGATTCATCCACATATGGCTTTATGGAAGAATGCTGGCGGAGTTTTCCCATTTTACTTGCGAGTCCCATCCCCATGTTTTTCAAAGCAGCACCGAATCCCATTCCCATATGCCCTGTTACATGAGTAAGAACGATAAGGGCATCTGCCATCACCACTTCACGGGCAATATTCACCTTTTCATACATAATCCCATTAATCTCTACTTCGATTTCTGAATTACCGAGAAGACCGTCAGCCATAATAAAGGATGCTCCGACATTCTGCGGTGTAAACCCATGTGAATAAGCACAGTTAATATGGTCAATAGCATTTGACCGTTCACCTTTGTATAGTGTAGATGTTTCCGTAAGAAAGGGGAGAGCACCAGTGCGTTTTATCATTTCAACTACCGGTTTTACCAGTTCGGGTTTGATATGAGTCGTGTTTTTTTTCTCCCCAACATGAAGTTTTACTGCAACCGTATCCTGTTTTTCCATGATGGTGGTTATATCTTTAAGTGCACAGACAGCTTTTACTGCCTTGATTCTTTCCTGTTGACTGCTGTCACCGGAAACCGGTATAAAATATACTTTACTTTTCACTATTAAATCCTCCTGATTCAGGTGAAAGAATATCAATATCATCCTCCCGGAACGTAAGGTACTCATGAACCGATCGTGCCTGTTCATCTGCCATAAGAAAAAACTTAGCAGATGCTTTTGCATAAATTGTACCATCAGAATCCTGCACTATCCCTTCTCCTGTAGCAGATCTTCGTTTATGGATTACAGGCCAGCCTTTCACCTTCACTCTTTTACCAACCGGAAGTGATTTTAAAAAACGGATATTGAGTTCCACTGTCATAAAGTATTTTTTCCGTGCGACAGCGATAGACCAGCCAATTGTCTCATCCAGCAGGGATGCGACAATTCCCCCGTGAACAATACCCTTAAACCCTTCCTGTTTTTCATCGGGCACAAATACGGTTTCCACTCCATCCCCGGTTATTCTGAACCGGAGATGAAGGGTATGGGGATTTGCTGTCTTATCCCCACATATCATACAACCCCGGTAAGTGGGAAGATAGCTCCTTGTTTTTTCCATCAATAGGAGTATTATACGGCTTTTGATTTATGTCAAGTTCACCGGTTTAATAAGTATTTTTATCTTGATTAATCATGTATTATCCCTATCATTTATATCAGATAGGAAAAATATATGAAAAATATTTTGGTTATTATCCTGATTCTTATCTGCTGCATAGCACTTTATGCAGAGGAGAAACCAGTCATATCTGTTCTGGATTTTTTTACAGAAGAAGGTATCTCAAAGAGCGAGATGCGGCTTTTTATATCCCTGCTTTCATCTGCATTGTTTCAGACAAAGATCTACACAGTGATCGATGTAAGTGAAAGGGAAAGGCTTATAAAGGAACTCAAGTTTGCCACACCGGCGTGTTCCGAGGAGTCCTGCCAGCTTGAAATGGGGAAGCTTCTTTCATCAGATGCCATTATTATCGGGAGAATAGGGCGACTGGGAAGCAGGTATGTTCTTTCCATTAAAATGCTTGAAACAGATACCGGCATGACTCTTAATACTGCAGATGGTATTTATGATACGATAGATGCAATGGTGGATGATGTGGGGACGATTGCAAAGAAACTTGCCAGTACACATTGGGAAAGAGAAGAAACTGTCCCGGAAGAGGAGATATCGGAGACTGTGGATGTGACAGAGACAGACGAAATTGCAGAGGAGGAGGAAGAAGTTATTGTTACCGAACCAGAACCTGAACTCGTAAAGAAGCGGTTCATTTCCTTTTCTGTTAGTCTTGAAACAGGAATGAAATTGATTGTTATCGATCTCCGGGATATTTTTGATTTCGGTGTTCTGTCCTTTATAATGTTTGATATGGAATTGAATTTTGGCCGGGAAAAGCTCGGATTCGGACTTGTTGCCGGATTCCACTACGATCACACAAAGGATTCCGTACCCCAGGCATACGAGATGGTGACGTTTCCTGCCGGGATAAATATAAAATATGAATCAGGGTTCATTCTTCCCTTCTTTTTCCTTGCAGAGATAATGGGAGGGATAACCTTTAGCCTGGTTTCCTATACATGGCAAATAGGAATAAAAAATTTGCCGGTAATCAAGCCTTTTGGGGGTATCACCATCGGGGCGGGAATCGAATTATTCAAGTTTATACGGGTCGCTGCCGGAGTTGAGTATATGATTATTTTTACCGATATCAACACCATGCAATGTATTGCCCCACTGGTAAGGGCAGAAATACATTTTTAAAAGAATTTAATATGGAGTAAAAGCTATGAAGAGTTATTCGATTTTCGCATGCTTTTCCCTTCTTATAATGGTTATCTGTTTTTCCTGCACCTACTTTGACCCGAAAGCAGCAGCAGGAGTGGATCCTCATTTTTACTGGATAGATAGTGAAGGGAAAATCTTTCGCGCTCCCCTGGATAATCCTTTGGATACCCAGGTGGTCTATGATCCGGGATCATCTCTTATAGCCAGTTGCATCACTGTCGATCCCCTTGGCGGTTATGTCTATTGGGCTGTAGATGATATGGAAAACTATCCCATACACAGGGTCAGGATTAATGGTAAAGATGAAGAGAAACTCTTTGATGCAGGTGAATATGTAAAAAGCATCGCTATTGATCCTCTTACCCGGACTATCTATTTTGCAACAGGATTTTACATAAAAAAAGCGCCACTAAACAAGGAAGAAGAACCGAAGGAATTTTTTTTTCATTCCGGAGCAAATGAAATCAGCGATATAATCCTTGACTTTAACAAAGGTAATGTTGTTTTTGCCTCTGACTACACGATATACACTGGAATAGATATGAAAGATGGTGAGGAAGCCTATGTAGAGAATTTAACTAATTATGCAGACAAAATAATCATGGATTATTTTACCGAAAGTATATTTTATATGTCTATCGACACAAGTTGTATTGTATACAAAGAGAATCTTCCACCGGACGGAGAATTCATGTCACTCCATTCAAGTACTTACATTATGGATTTTGCTGTTGATACAAACGATAGATTTTTATACTGCGCAGAACAAAATACGATATACAGGATCCCTCTATTTGGTGGCACACAAGAAGATGTGCTCGATTCAGTGGATATCACACAATTTACTATTGACTTTATAAAGTAAACTATATACCATTCATCACAATGCATTCCGCTTTCAACAGGAGTGAAAAGTCGATAATATAATTTTTTACGCTTCCTGCGCAAAATTCTTGAAGGAATATTCATGACGCAGGCTATGCCCTACGCAAAGTTATTTCGCAACCAAAAATGATGTGATTTCCAAATGCCTGCGTTGGGCTATTAAGTCTCATTTAGTTTTTTGCGTTGAAAACGTAAAATTCTTGAAGGAATATAAATAGAAGCTTATGCAAATAGTACTGACAAACGACGACGGTATCTCTCATCCTCATTTAAAAGCACTCGCTGCACACCTTGGAAAGGAACATGAAGTCTGGATCATGGCTCCTTCCGGCCAGCAATCCGGCTGTTCTCATGGAATTACCCTCTGGAGTCCGATCGTGATAAAACAGGAAACCGAAAAGAGTTTTGCGTGTGACGGTACCCCGGTAGATTGCGTTATGCTCGCTCTTCATGGATTTCTTCCCGTTCTTCCGGAGAATATCGATATGATCATATCCGGGATCAATCCCGGGCCCAATCTCGGGACAGATATTGTCTATTCAGGAACTGCCGGCGGGGCCAGGCAGGGAGCAATAATGGGGAAACCTTCTCTTGCTGTTTCCATTAACAGCCGGGAAAATGATGTGGATCTGGCCTTCCCTCTGGAGTTTATCGCAAAAAATCTTCATACCTTCCGTCAACTCTGGTCTCCCGGGTATTTTATCAATATCAATTTTCCTGCACATATAAGTAATTGTCCAGAGGTAAAGATAACCTTTCCGGCAAAACGGCTTTATCATGATCATCTTTCCTGCTTTCATGCCCCGGATGGCAATACTTACTGTTTTTTTACCGGGGAATGGCCGGAATCAATACATGAAAAAGGATCGGATCATGACGCAGTACTAAAAAATAATATTTCAGTTTCTTTCATCTCTATTCACCCGATACATAAAATAGAGGATGAATCTGCCCGTACTTGTGTGTTCTGGAAAGGAGAAGAAAAGGAATGAAATACAGTATTGAGCGGGGGAAGAGATTTTATCGTTTAAAAAAATTTGAACAGGCGATAAAAGAGTTTGAAAACACTGGTATTGAACCTTCCGAAGACCTTGAGCTTGCCTATTACCTGGGTCTTGCCCTTACACAGTTGCAACGGTATGACGAGGCCCTTGTCTTTCTTGAACAGGTTGTAAGTTTACGCAATGATTTTCTTCATGTCGCACAATGCCGCATGATCCTTGGATTCATCTATTCAGAAACAGGCAGGTACCAGCTTGCTGAGTTTGAGTACCGGAAAACCTTAAGCGGAGGGGTACGTTCATGCCAGGTGTATGGATCTCTTGGGCATATCTACTACCAGATGAGAAGGGTTGATGACAGTGTTGACGTGCTTAAAAAAGCTCTTTCCATTGATCCGGATTACCCCAGCGCACTTAATTCTTTGGGGTATATCTATGCAGAGGAAGAAATAAATAAATTAAAGGCAATCGAACTCTGTAAGAAGGCAGTAACAATAAGACCCAGGAATCCATCCTACCTTGATTCACTGGGATGGGCGCACTTTAAGAATGGCAGGATACAGGAAGCACGAAGCTACCTGCGGAAAGCCCTGGATATCCTTCCCGGGAACAAACAAATCGCCCAGCATCTTAAAATCGTTCTGGATTCGGTTTAAAAAACAAAGTTTTTCATTTTTTTAGCAAAAATTTTTTTTTTCTTCTCTTTTCCTTATTAAAGGTTAGTAACTTTCATGACGATAATCTGTTTAGAAGGTAATATTATGAAAGTTGAAGGTATTATACAACTTCCGACAATGGTTAACCCACCTCCCCAAGAGGAGATTCACGTTATAGACGAAAAGGCGATTAAGTCTATTCTCTATTTATGTCTTAGAGGAGAGATAAAAATTCCGCCTGAAAAGGACCATACCATAGATACATTTGCTTAAATCTGGTATATTCTTAAGCGTGAAAAATGTAATCGTTAAAAGTACAATAATCGCCCTCATAGTAATGTACATTCCTGTCCTGCTTTTCAGCCAGATCGATATGGACGAGGTCCAGGCAGAAGAAAATTTCCAGTGGGGGGTCCGGGCTTTTCATAATGGGTATTATAATCAGGCGATCTTTTACTTTGAAAAAGCACTCGGATTCAAACCCCTGAATATCCCGGAGAGGATATGGCTGGGAAGGGTCCTCTATAAATCCGGGTTTGAAGAAGCTGCTTTAAACGAGTGGAACAGTTTACTCGCCCGTGGAAAAGGGAGCATGCTTTTAGAAAATATGGTGCAAATTATTACAATGCGAAGAGGTTTTGGTCCTGAAATAGCAGAACCGGACAGGTTTGTGATTTCAGGGGTGATTGATGCATCAAAAAAAACATACCGCCAGTTTAAACGCCCCAGTTCAGTAAGGGCAAGAAAGGACGGATCCCTTTACATCGTAGCCTTTGGGACAAATGAAATCCTGAAAGTGGATGTGAATGGTACGGTGATCGATGTTTTAAAAGGAGGGCTGGAAGGATTCAATCACCCGTTTGATGTTTTGGAAACAGAAGAGGGATTCCTCTTCGTATCGGAATACGAAGGGAACAGGATATCGAAATGCACATTGAGTGGTGAAAAAAAGGGATTTATCGGCAAGAAAGGTATAAAGGAGGGGGAACTTCTTGGTCCCCAGTTTCTTGCCATGGATAGTAAAGGCTATCTCTATGTAACGGATTTTGGGAACAAGCGGGTGAATAAATACAACCAGGATGGGACTTTTATCCTTTCATTCGGGGGACGGAAAAAAGGTAAATCCTTATTCGAAGGACCTTCCGGGATCGCTCTCTCCAGGGATATGGTGTTTGTTGCGGATGTAAGGAAAAAAGCGTTATTTGTTTTTGATGAGAACGGGAACCTTCTTAAAGAATACAGTGACGGCTATTTAAAGGGGCCCGAAGGTCTTTATTTTGCAGATCAGGATACCCTTCTCATTGCCGATACAGCACCCTTTACACAGGAGACACGGATTGTTAAATTCGATCTGGACAATGAAGAATGGATGGTTTATGTAGCTCCTGGAAATGATGCCAGACACCTCCTTCAGGCGGCAATTGACCCGAATGGGGATCTGTACGCGGCGGATTATAACCTTAATAAGGTGTTCGTATTATCACCCCTTTCCTCGCTTTCATCGGGCTTTTTTGTCCAGATAGAGCGAATTGATGCAAATTCGTTCCCGGAAATCATTGTTGATGTGGCAGTACAGGACAGATTTGGCCAGCCGGTCACCGGACTAAACGAGAATAATTTTATCCTTACAGAATCCTTCCGTTCTGTCGGGAAATTCTCGATGTATAAGCCCATACAGACCTCTAAAAATGCAGAGATTGTTCTTCTTATAGAAAAATCTAAAAAGATTTCCCGGTCAGGAAATGAGATTGAAAATGCAGTAAAGGAACTCTTTTCCGTAATCGGGAATACAAAAAAGATTATGATTGTTTCTGCCGGAAAAGAACCGGTTTTTGAAGCGGATGTGGATGCTTCCGTACTTACGAAACTGGATGTTCTCCATCTCGGTAATTTTACCGACGAGTGGGAGTTTGATGCGGGATTACGGATGGCTGCAACGAAACTCCTTCCCTTTCGTACAAAACGGGCAGTTGTATTTATAAGTGAAGGCTCATTAACAGGAAATCCGTTTTCCGAATATTCCCTTCTCGAACTCACCAGTTATCTGAAAAATAATCATATCGGATTTTATACCATCCATATCGGGAATAATAGTGTTCATGAGGACATTTCCTTTCTTTGCAGGGAAACAGGAGGGAAGGTATATTCCATTCATGCTCCCAGGGGGATTACAGATATTGCCGGGGATATTACTGCATGCAAGGATCCGCGATATATACTGACCTATCAATCACGGGCAGATACCAGGTTTGGCAGGCGTTTTCTTCCCTGCGAAGTGGAAGTAAATATGAGAAAGCGGAGCGGCAGGGACGAAAGCGGTTTTTTTGGACCGATCCGGTTTTAATGCCGGTATTTATTGAAAAAATAAAGTTATAGCAAGATGGAATGAATTATTTCTTGACAAAAATCATATCCACCCTTATTATCAACTGTATTTTGATAAATTTTTTCAGGATGGTGTAAGTATGGCGAAGATTGAGCTATTTGATGTGTGTAAAAAATATCATACATCTGAAAGAAGTTACCTGAAAGTCCTGGAGTACAGAACGGACAAAGCAGGGGGTAATGATATTGCTGCCTTTTCCATAGATAATCTTAATTTAGAAATACCTGATATGCAAACCATGGTTATCCTTGGTCCAAGTGGGTGCGGAAAAACGACAATTCTCAAAATAATAGCCGGTCTGATGCCTGTTGATTCAGGGACAATAAAATTTGATGGTGTTGATGTGAGGGAAATGAATCCTGAAAACAGAAAAATAGGGATGGTTTTTCAGGATTATGCACTCTATCCCCATTTAACATCAAGAATCAACATCCTTTCATATTTCTTTTTCAAGAAGAAAACCGCTGAACTCTATGAACAGGCAAAAGAAAAATTCGACAGAACCAGTGAATTGATGGGAGTGGATATAGAATATCTTCTGGATAGAAAAGCGGAGAAATTGTCCGGCGGTGAAAAACAAAGGGTGGCAATTGGCCGTTGCATTACCAGGGACCCAAATGTTTTTTTACTGGATGAACCTTTTGCCAATCTTGACCGGGTTTTAAAAGATAAATATCACATGAATGTAAAACGTTTACTCAAAAAGTTTGATGTGACGACTGTTTATGTTACCCATGATCAACAGGAAGCACTTATCTTTGCAGATCAGATTGCCATTATGAATAAAGGGAAGATTGAGCAGGTCGGTACCTCTGATGATATCTATAATAATCCTAAAAATTTATTTATTGCCGAGTTTTTAAATCCGGATATCACTGTTCCGGCAATCAATTGTATTAATGGGGAATATTTATCCAGAGAACTGAGTGATGTTACTGTCGGTGTACGCCCAAATGATATTGAAATACACAGGGAACAGAAACAGAATCTCTATAGTGCCCGGGTAACGGAAATGAACGAGGTTCCTTTACAAAAAGCAGTGATTATTATCGCACTAATAAAGGATATACCTGTATATATAAAGGCATCTGAGTTTAATAATATATCCACTGGTGATACCGTATGGCTGGCTTTCAAAAAATACCATACATTTAATAAACAAACAGGAAAAAGAATAAAGAGTTTTCTTTAAATAAATTAATAAACCATTAATTTCATCCTGTTTCTTACACGATGGCCGGTCAACTCCCACAGGCAAAAGAGAAACCCCTTGAGGCTTCTTCATGTCTTATAAAAGACAATCAGAGCCAGGGTTCCCCTTTACATGAGCACCACCAGTATGTATTTTTTTTGGTAGCTAAAAATAATATTCCCATAGGTGCCATTATGGAAAAGGATTCAAAGAGGGGAAAACTCAAAGAATTCTTTCGCTTAAAAATGAGATTTCATAGAATAATGTATTGTATAATCTGTAAAATCGGTATAATCTGTTGTGTCAATGAAAGTATTAAAATTCCTGTACAGTAAATTATTAGCGGTTTTCGGTGTTTCGTTTTTTAAATTCGCCCTTGTCGGTTTTGGAGGGATGCTGACGAATCTGGCCATTTTCTATATCTTTGTCGATATTTTAAAGCTATGGGAAAATGCTATTGCCGTCATTGCTTTTCTTATAGCCGGTACACAAAATTATATTTTACATCATCTCTGGACCTTCAGGGAAAGTACAGCCGGGAAAAAACTCTCTATTTTAAGCTGGGTGAAATTTAATCTTGCTGCATCGGCCGGACTTGGAATAAGCCTTATTGTCATGAACCTGATATTATACTTTTTTAGTGTTCCTCTTAAGGTAATTGCCCAGGGATGCGGAGTTTTTGCCGGGACAATAGTGAACTATTTAGCATCCAAATACTTCATTTTTAACAAAAAGGAAACAGAAGATAAAGATTTAAAACCGGATAAGGATCCGTTATAAACAGGGCAGGCATCCTGTAATAACCTTATCTATGATTTATAATTTTATATAATCCGTATTTATAATTTCTATAATAATATTCCTTTATTATTTCGTAATTATAATTATTTAAAAGATATTCCGTATATCCCCTTTGTGCCGGATCATCGACATTGGACCAGAAATTGAAATGAATATAAACACCTCCTTTGAATTGGGCAAGGTGCTGTTCGATAATACCCGGGAAATGCATCCCGAAAGATGACTGTATTGCACTTTTTTCCCTCAAGAGAAAAATATTCGGGTTATGGGTATAAATAATTGAATTATCACCCATAAGCTGTGCAAACTCATCCGCATACCGGTGATCTCTTCTTGCTGCCCATGCCTCTTCACCTTCTGCACGAATAAACGGTAAGAACCAGGAAAAGTTAAGAACAAGAAGAATTACCAGGATCGGCTTTATCGGCTTTATTTTGTCCTTTAAAAGATTACCTGAAAAAGATACCCCCAGACCGGCGAAAATTGCAATCGGGGCATATGATAATAAGGAAAAACGGACATCCTGGCCATACTGGTAGCTTCCTGCATAGAAAAACAAGAATATACCCCAGAATACGAGAAACCAGATAAAAACTGATAGTTTTTCTTTAAGATGAGTTTTTGTTTTATAAAAAATAAGCCCCACGATAGCAAACAGGGAAAACATCAATGGAAATATTTTATTATTAAAATAAAATATGGAATTTGTACCCAAATTATAGAGAAAGATATCGAATCCGAGTTTGGGACCGCTTAAAGCCCCCCAGTTTTGTCCCCTGACCAGGAAGAGATGAAAGAGAAATCCCGTAGACAGAAAAAACAGGAGAATCCCGAACAGGTATATATATTTTTCTTGAAATGTCTTGATATCCTTGAGCAGGAGAAATAACCCGATGACAAAAACAATTAATATAGATTCCATTCGAAAATAGAAGGAAAATGCCAAAGAACATGTAAGAAAAAAAAGGTTAATCGGTTTTTTATTTTTCAAATAAATCAGTAAAGCCAGTACGGATAAACACAGGAAAAAGGTTGTCGATGGTTCCACGGCAGAGGTATTATACCATTGAAGATTTATCGGAATAAATAAAAAGGCAAGTGACGCGAGGATACTTGCAAAGGTATCCTTAAAAAGCAAAAAGGTGATGAAAAAAATAACAATGATGGTGAGTCCGAAAAGAATATTATTCAATATAAAGACAAACAATTCATTTGTTCCGAATATCCTGAATATGATGCCCGATAAAAAGGGGAATCCATGTGGCTGTTTATTATATTCCCACTGTATGATTTTCAACTCGTTGTTTTCATAATGTCCTTCATTGCACATCACTGCCTGTCTATTATTTGCTATGCATTGTCCGATATGATTGTAAATATCTTCATCATAATATATCCGGTGAATTCGTGGTGCTACAAAGGAAGTAGTGAGGACACCGGCTATTGCAATAAAGATTAAAAGCAGGATATATTTCTTTCCTATTTCTTTGCATAGTTCCTTTATGTATTTAAAATTAAATACCAATGCAATAATCAGTAAAATGAAAGTAAGTTCGAGAATAATAACGGTGTAATAGGATATAAATCTGGTAAGATCATTTCCGGGTGGACTCATAATCATAAGGTAAAGAAACAACCCGATAAGAAGGTAAGCTGCGATGATGAGAACAATAATTAAAATCGGTTTTAAAAGTTTGTCAGGCATAGGAACATCCCCTGTTAAAAATATAAATATTTGATGAAACTGTAAACATAACGGAAAAATACCTTACTCATTTTTATATGAGATTCTCCGTATTTTCTCCTGTGTTCATGCGCCGGGACTTCGGCCATAATATACTTCTTTTTTAAGGTCTTGATAATCATTTCCTGTTCAATTGTCGTGATATTTTCTTCCAGACCAAGATCCTTTAATACCGCACCCCGGATAGCCCTGAACCCGTTCTGACTGTCGCTTAATTGAACCTTGAAGTGGTGGTTGATGCAGAAGGTAATAAAGGAGCTCCCGGCCAGACGCATAAACTCGTCAAACCCGCCATGAAGTTCGCTTGACCCCCCGATAAGCCGGGAACCGGTTACATGATCTGCGGTTCCGTCCTGGACCGGTTTTACTAGCCTGGGTATATCATCAGGATCGTGCGAACCATCTGCATCGATAAAAACAACAATATCCGTATCCAGAACATGATCTGCAGAGGTTCTTATCCCCGATCCCTTCCCTTTCCCGGGATCTGTGACAACCCTTGCCCCGAGTTCTTTCGCAATCTCCCTTGTCCTGTCTTTTGAATTCCCATCGACAACAAGGACATTTTCCGTATATTTTTTACATTTTTCTATTATTTCTCCGATACATTCCTCTTCGTCCTTTGCCGGTATAACGACACATAAATTTTCAATGAACTTCATTTGATTTTCTCCTGATAAATAAATTACTTAAGATATTCTGATAAGCTTCGCAAGGAGTCCAGCAATGGGGACATTTCCCTCTTTTAATATTCCTTGTCAAGGTAATGTTTTCCTCATGATGAAGAATTGTTAAAAGATCATAATTGTCTTTTCGAAGACTTCCCATTAAAACATTATAGCCTGAACAGGGGTAAACATTTCCCTGCGGATCGATAAAACAGGATATTTCCCCTGCCCTGCATTTAAAAGGAAACCGGTTATTCGAGAAATACCGTTTAATGTTTTTAAGATACACATATTCGAGTAAAACAATGGGATTAATAAACAAAAAACCCTTCTTCTTTATAAAATCCTCTATGATATCAATAATTCTTTTTTTATCAACCTCCAGTTTTTCATTTGAATAGAGGTTCTCGGAGTAATGATAGATATTTAAATGAATATCCGAATAGGCTAAATCAGGGAGGTAATCCCTTAATTCCCTGTAAAAAGTTTTAAAATGATCGATATTGAAAGGTGATAAGGTACAGCCTATATATACTTTGATGTGTTTGTTTTTCTTAAGCTCTCTATATGTATCTATACACCGCTTAAAGGAATTTTCTTTGTTCCTTATTGTATTATGCACCTCTTCATTCCCGTCGATACTCACTGTTAATACAAGGTTATGAAAATCCATGGAAGCGATTTGTTCCGTGGTTTGAATAATTTTCTCTGTTAAGAATCCGTTTGTGGGATAGTGCAGCATGACTAAATTCTTAACATTCTTTTTTATACTTTTCGTTATATCGAGTAAATCCTTCCTCAAGAAGATCTCCCCACCGGTAAGATCGATCCAGTTAAAATAATTATTAATAGTAAAGAATTTGTCTATCTCTTCAAAAGACAGTTCATGTAAGGATTTTTTTTTCCAGACATAACAGGTTCTGCACCGGAGATTGCACTTTCCTGTAATGGCGAAAGTGAGTTTATAAGGGAAAAGCGATCTGTCAAATGCAGATAACAGAATATTTCTTGAAAAAACAGAATAAGCTTTTAATTTATGCAGTATACTGCTTATCATCTTTCTATTTCGTTTCCCTTAACCCGATTATTTTATACAATCCGAATTTCTGGCTTTTATAAAAATATTCTTTAATTATTTCATAATCGTATTTATTTAAAATATTCTGTGTAAATTCTCTTTGCAGGGTATTATAAGAAACATTTGACCAGTAATTAAAGTGAATATACACATTACCGTTGAATCGCTGCCGGTGGTATTCGATTATTCCAGGTCTGTAGGTTTCGCTGGAAGTCTGAACAGCACTTTGCTTATGCAGCAAAAACATATTCGGATTATGGGTGTAAATAATCGAGTTTTCAGGCATGAGCTCGATAAACTCCATTGCGTATTTATGATCCATTCTGCATAACTCGCCTTCACCTTTTGCTTCGGACCGGATAAAGGGGAAAAAGAAGAATATATCAAGAATAATCAGGATAACCAGGAAAGATTTACTATACTTTATTTTTTCTTTAAGGAGATTGTAAATAAAAGAGATTCCCAGGCCGGCCAACAGCGAAATCGGGATATGCGACAACAGGGAAAAACGGATACTTAACCAGCTGTTATAACTGTAAAACCCTGCATAGAAGAATATATATATTCCCCAGGATATGACAAACCAGCTCAAGACGATAAGCTTTTCTTTTAAACATTCTCTATTCTTATAAAATAATAATCCTGTTATTCCAAGGAGTGTGTATAATACGGGAAAATATACATTATTAACATAAAATATGGAATTTATACCCATATTATGAGAAAAATAGTTAATAGAAAACTTTTCCCCGTTTGAACCCCAGTCATTACCTTGAACGGACAACAGGTGAAAGAGGATGCCGGTACAGAGGATAAAGAACAGGAGCCCGAATATATAGAAATATTTATTAAAGAAAACGCGTATATCTTTAAGAAGCAGGATTAAAAGAATGACAGCAAACAGGATAATACTTTCTGTCCTGAAACTGAAAGAAAAAGCCAGGGAAGCCGCAAGCAGGAACAGGTTTACCGGCTTTTTGTTTTTAATATACAGTAATACAGACAGTACTGCCAACCCTGCAAAAAAAGCTGCCGACGGTTCCACAGAACATGTGTTAAACCATTGGATGTTGGCCGGGATAAGCATGTACGTTAAAGAGGCGGTTATTCCGGCAAAAGTATTGTTAAAAAGAAGGAAAGAGATTAAAAATACAAGGATTATCGTGAGTCCGAAGATACAATTGTTAAATATAAAAATAAAAGATTCACTGGTGCCGAACAACCTGAATATAATACTGATAACATATGGATAGCCGGCAGGCTGTTTGTTATATTCTTCGACGACTACTTTCAACTCCCTGTTTTCATAATAACCTTCATTGCACATAACAGCCCGTTTGTGTTGTGCGATATTTTGTCCTATGCTGTTATAGATGTCTTCGTCATAATACGACCGGTGATTCCCTGTGGTGAGGAATGATGTAAGGCCTATCCCGATAATTGCCAATACAAGGAGAACTAATACGGTTTTTTTTCCCGTTTCCTTGAAAATATTTTTAATGTATTTAAAATTAACTATTAAAGCGATAATTAATAGAAGAAAATTCAACTCGAGAAGGTAGACATAGTAAATAGACAAAAATGTCTGCGGTTGATTTCCAGGAAAAAGGAAATTCATAATGTGATTGAAAGCTTCTTTCATATTTTACTTACCAGGTAATTTTCGAGGATAAGATATTTTGCGGTAGTTCTGGAAAAGGTATTCAAAGCATCTTCCGGTGAACAGATAAGCGGTTCGCCATGGAGATTAAAGCTTGTATTTAAAACGATTCCCGAACCGGACAGTTTTTTATATTCCTGTATTAATTTTGCATATCGCATATTCAAATCGCTTATGATTTGCGGTCTGCATGAACCATCAATGTTAATAACACCTTTTACTAAATTCTGTTTTTCCTTTTTTACCATGTACCCCATCGTCATATATTCGTTCGGTGTGCCTTTTAAATCCTCCAGAATCGTTTTTGCATCATCCAAAAGCATTGAAGGGCAGAATGGCTGGTACCACACCCTTTTTTTCTGGACCAGGTTTAACTCATTTTTAATCTCTTCGGAGTGGGGTGGGGCAAGAATACTCCTGTTTCCCAGTGCCCGTGGGCCATATTCCATTCTTCCCTGGAACCATAATATGATATTTCCTTCAAAAAGAAGCTGTGCAACCTGCTTTTCGATTTCTCTAATATATTCATACCTTATATTTTTATACTCTCCTTTTTCCAGGATAGTTTTAATGTAATCATTTGAAAATTCCGGTCCAAAATATACATTCTTAAAATGATAATCCGTAATACCATTCAACTGGTAATTTGCACACATCGCACTGCCCATGGCAAGCCCGCCATCCCCCATATGGGGAAATACGGAGACATCTTCCACCTCGGGCAGGTTTTTTATGAGCATATTGACTTTTATATTGGAACAGGTACCCCCGGAAAGACAGATTTTTGTCAACCCCGTTTCTTTTATTGCATTTGTTATTAACTCAATAATCTTTATCTCGAGGGTTCGCTGCGCCATATAAGCAAACTGTTCCGATGGATATTTCCAGAGAATCTTTTTCAGCTTTTTATAGGTTTTCAGGCTGCCGTATCTGGCTTTTACGGAAAGCCCCTTTACCGTAAAAAAATCCAGAAGGGGATTTTCTTCATCTTCTATTTTCAGGGCATAATTGGCAAGCGCCATCACTTTCCCTTCATCCTCCAGTTCCCTCATATTAAGGAGATTGGTGACATGTTCAAAAAAGATGCCAAAGGAATCCTTGCCGGAAATGGTTTTTATTCTATCCAGTTTCCCGTTTTCATACCTGCTTATGGTACCGGATAACGTATCCCCGATTCCATCTATCGTCACCACCAGGGATTTATCAAAACCGCTGGTAAAAGCAGTACTGACTGCATGGCACAGGTGATGATCGTAAAACAGCAGTTTATAATTTTTAAAACCCATTTTTTTTAATTTCTTTTTTATGATTGCCTTGCTTATCCCCCTGGAAAGCGGATCGAATTGCAGTTCGGTTATTTTATATTTCAAACTCTTTTTAAACGTGTTAAAACCGGAATAACCCTTTTTTCTCCTGCGCAGCAGATAATAGCTTTCTTTTAAAAACGGGAACATCCTCCATAATGTTTTTGCAAACTCGGAGGTCGAGACCGCTATCACGTCTATGTCTTCTTTTTTAACCCCTGCATAGTGTAAAGCGTATTCTATTGATTTTTCAGGGAATACGATTTCCAATTTTCTTCTTGAAAGTCTTTCCTCGTTAATGGAAAAAAGAATATTGCTGTCATTAAGCAGTGTTATCCCCGAATCATGGCCATCCCATATACCTAAAATATACATTCATTATCCTTTTGTTATTGTTTTCGTATTTATTTATAGCACATTTATCCGGTATTTGTCAATAGGAAAAATCTTTTTAAGCTTCCGTTACTTATAAAAAAGAAATAAAATATAATAACTTCAATATATTTTTTTTACAAAGTTTTAATTATCCGTACAAAATCCGTAAAGCGGTATAAGTCAGTTAACCTAAGATTATTACCCACCTATCAAGATTTTAAATATTTCTCACAGGCGAATTCGGTCTATCCTTATAAATTACTATCGTGCCTGAACGAATGTTGAGGAGTGCTCAACATTCGTTGAGCTCCAATTGTAGTAGGAAAAGAGGTGCTCAACATTCGTTGAGCTCCAATTGTAGTAAGAAAAGAGGTGGTTAGTGGCAGAGTCTTTTGGAGAATAGTTTTGGACATTTATAATAAAAAATGCTATATTAGCATTATTATGAGGATAGATTTTATAAAAGTAACTTTTATATTATTATTATCAATGTTCTTGTTAACAGGTTGTCAATATGACAATGAAAATGGAGTGTCACTATCCAGGCAAATTCAACGTATACGTATGTTTTCTTGTATAATGACCTTGAAGACGGCACAGATATCACTCCACAAATCAGTTCCAGTAGTGATTTGGGTATTTCGCTTATCGATAAAAATAACATTGAAATCAATATTTCTACTCCCGGGAATTATGAGTTTACCATAATTCTTGAAGATCAAAGACACAATAGAACCCAACAGACCGTTTCCTTTACCGTAGAAGGCCCTGATATTCCCTCTATTACACCGACACCAACAACATCTACACCAACATCAATGCCAACTATTGAACCTGTAGTAATACCGGGTATTACAATTGAAAATGAAAAAGCAGAATTGGATGATTATACTGTCTATATAGATGATATTGATAATGATGATGATAATAAGACTGGAGGACGATGAATGTGGAAGAGGTTGTACTTTCGGACCTGCTGAAGAAAGCAGTGAATACTGGTATTTTTATATAGAACCCCGTCGATCCTGTTATGTATG
>JAFGQK010000087.1 GCA_016935735.1 Spirochaetales bacterium
TGATAGTATATTGAAGGTCTCCTGCCCTCCCATGATGAGAAGTATATTTTACTAGTAAGAGTATGTCTAGTACTAGACAAATGTTTATTGTTTCAACTATAATTAGAATTGCTGGAATTGCTCCCGGGAATCTTGATCATCTTCTTTTTCTGTGTTACTATAGGTGAAAATCCTGGTATTATTCCAGGATTTTCAATCCGTAACACGTGCGTTGGCCGGATCCTTCTTGAAGGTAGTGTTATTGCAGGTCGTGGAGTATTTCCTGCTTTTCTTGTTTTAAGTTGTGGGCGTAGCCAATGCTGTGATAAATTAATACCTTCAGGAAAAGGAATGGAATACAGTGACATTAAACAGATTCGTGACACCAATCCTGCCATAAAAGTGTTGCGCGCCACGAAATGCCCGCTTATCCTCGGGTTCTTATTCGAGGTGTTCAAGAAAAATCATATCATCACCATATCGCACGAGGATTTGATTATTGCCCTTGCTGCATATTTAGAGGAGTATGAGCCCCCTGGGACCGGGAACGGGGATATCTTTGATCGGAGCAGGCAATTAATAGAAGAGTGGTGCAATGACCAGAACAGGTATTTACGAAAATATTCCAATGCCCAGGGTACGATCGTTCATGAGCTTACCAGTTATATAGAAAAGGTATTTCGCTGGCTGGATAATTTACAGCCCAGAGAGTATGTGGGAACAGAGTCCAGATTTTCAGATATCTTAAGAAGGCTGGAAGAGCTTGTGGAACGGACCCAGGAAAATCCGGAAATGAAAATAAAGGAACTGGAAAAGAAAAAACAGGAAATAGAAGATGAAATTGCCGAAATCAGGCATACCGGCGAAGTAAAAACCTTTTCCAGATTTCAGATACAGGAACGATTCGAGGAAATAAGCCGGAACTCCCGCGATCTGCTTGCAGATTTTAAGGAGGTAGAGCAGAATTTTAAAAAGATTGTCGAGCATATTTACCGGGAAGAAATAGAAAAAAATCCTTCCAGGGGAGATATTCTTGCATATACCCTGGATGCAAACAGGGAATTAAGAGAATCCGCCCAGGGAAAGTCATTTCACTCTTTCTGGAATTTCCTTATAGCGGATTCCGGGGATGATAAAATCAACTCACTGGTGGAAAAGGTATTCGATATTCTGGAAGAAAAATCACTCAGGATTATAGATAATTTCTTAAAAAAACTGAAATACCACCTTCATCATGCAGGCCGGCGGGTAATTGATTCGAATCATATTCTGGCAGACAAGCTGAACCGTGTACTCTCGGAGGCAGGGCTTCTCCAGAGGCACCGGATAAAAGAACTTATCCGGGAAATAAAGCAGATTGTCTTTAATGTGAAAGATAATCCCCCGGACGATGAAAGGTTTATGGAAATCCAGGGGGACTGCAACATCAACATGAGCATGGAAAGACCACTTTCCTTTCCCGAACATACAAGGGAAACCGGGGAAATCACTGTAGCACCGGATAATCAGGATTTTATTAATCTGGTACCTCTTTTTAACCATTTTTTTGTGGATAAGAAAAGACTCCTTTCCAATATCCGTAAAATCCTGGAAGAAAAAGCAAAAGTAACCTTAGAGGAAATTCTTGAAATATATCCGGTGAAAAAGGGACTTGCAGAAATTATTTTCTACTATGATATTGCTTCTTCTTCAAAAAAGGCTAAAATACTGGATAATAAATATTTTTTTATTTTTTATAGTTATGAAAATATCGACAAGAAAATAAAAGCACCGGAGGTGGTTTTTTTCAGGTGAACAGGGTATATGACCGTGATTTTGCAACAGTAATTATCCGCTTATTAAAAGGGCCTTTGTATGAAGAAGAACCTGTCTGGAATACTCTTATAAGCCAGCAAAAAAATATCGCAGACTACCTTTCCAGGATCGGTCTGAAGGTGAATCTTCATGATGAAGACGGATTCGCTTACCTGAGCCATGAAGAACCCGGGGAGGACGAAGAGGATATTCCCAGGCTTATCCGGCGGATACCCCTCTCGTTTGAGGTTTCGCTTCTTTGTGTCATATTACGGGAAGAGCTTGAACGTTTTGATGTGGAAAATACGGAATCCCGTAAACTTTTTTTAACGATGCGTGAAATTCGTGAAAGGATCACGTTTTACTTTAAGGAAAAAACAGATGAAACACGGCTTATCCGGCAGCTTGAGCGGTATATACGGCAGGTGGAAAAACTCGGGTTTTTAAAGGAAGTGCAGGAGCGGAATGATTATATGAATAAAGAACCGGTTTTCGAGGTAATGCGTATCCTTAAGGCCAGGGTATCTCCGGATTTCATTACAGAGTTTAAACGGAAGATGGAAGAATACCAGCACGACCTGGGTCCTGAAAATCATTTATAGAAAGCGGGATTCGACTCTGTTGGGCTTCCATTATCATTGTGAGAAAGGTGAAGAGAATGCAGACACTGTTCGGGAATACAGAAGGAGGGTACCGGCTCATTTCTTTTGAGTTTTTTAACTGGGGTTGCTTTGACAATACGATCTGGAAAATCACACCCCGGGGAAAAACTTCTCTTTTAACCGGTGCGAACGGATCCGGGAAGACCACCCTTGTCGATGCACTGGTGACCCTGCTCGTTCCCCCTTCGAAAAGACATTACAACCAGTCTTCCGGTGCAGACAGGAAACGGGAACGGACAGAAGAAAGTTATATCCGCGGGGCTTACGGGAGCATGCGCGGTGAAGAGAGTATTACCAGGAAAACACAATACTTAAGGGAAGGTGATGTTTTTTCCTGCCTTCTGGGCATCTTTTTTAACGAGAGTTTTAAAAGGACACTCACCCTGGGCCAGATCCGCTTTTTTTCACCGGGTAAATTAAAACGGGTATATTTCAGTGCAGACACACCCCTTTCCATTAAAGAAGACATTTATCCTGCCATCGTAAAAACGGATTTTAAACGCGTACTCCGTGACAGCAATAACATCCTGTTCTACGACAGTTTCCAGCAGTATGCCAATTATTTTACTTCGATTTTCGGACTTCGCTCGGAAAAAGCTTTAAGTCTGTTTTCGCATATTGTCGGGGTAAAAGTCCTTGGTAATTTGAATGAGTTTATCCGCACCAATATGCTCGAAGCCCCGGATATGGAATTCGAATTCGGGAAACTGTATACGAATTATCAGACGCTTTTTAATGCACACCAGAAAATTGAACTTGCGGAAAAACAGCTTGAACTTCTTGAACCTGTTATAAAATACGGCAGGCGTTACGATAAACTCTCTGCAAAGGTAAAGGAAAAAAAGCAGCTCCTTGCATTATTACCCGGGTTTTTTGCACGTTATATATGCAAAAGGCTTTCCCTGGATCTAAAAAATCTTAATGATGAAATCGAACATCTTTCCCGGGAAGAAGCACGGCTCACAAAAGACAGGGAACAGCTTGAACGTGAGCGAAGAACCATCCAGGCTGCAATAGATCAAAATGATACTGCCCAGAGAATAAAAGGGATTGAGTCTGAAGTAACCTTATGCAGGGAAAGAAAAGAACAGAAAGTATCACGCTGGAACCGTTATCAGACAATTGCCGGAAACCTCGGATTCTTAAAAGTATCGCAGGAAGAGGATTTTCAGGATAATAAAAAAACGGGTGAAATAAAAAAGCAGGAGATCAATGAATCGCTCGATAACGTTGAACTCGAATTATTCGCTGCCCATAATAAGATAAATGAGCTTTCCGGGGAATATGCACGGCTGGAACAGGAAATCGAATCATTGAGAAAACGGAAAAGCAATATTCCTTTAAAGAATATCCGTGTACGGGAAAGAATAGCCGGGGTTCTTTCCGTTTCCCCGCGGGATTTGCCTTTTGCAGGCGAACTTATAAAAGTAAAAGAAGACCAGCTCGAGTGGGAGCTTGCCGCAGAACAGCTTCTCCATAATTTCGGATTATGTCTTTTAATCGACGAATGTCATTATGATAAAGTGAACAATTATGTAAATGGCAATGATCTTAAAAACCGGCTTATCTATTTTAAGGCAAAAACCGGGAGTGAGTGGGAATTCCTGCCGGAAATCGAAGAAACGAGTCTTATTTATAAATTGCAGGTAAAACCGGACTCACCTTTTAGAACCTGGGTGGAAAATTATATTCACAGCAGATTCGATTATATCTGTGTGAACAGTGTGAAACAATTTCATAAATTCAGCAAAGCAGTCACGGCAGCAGGACTGATAAAAAACGAATCCAGGCATGAAAAAGACGACAGACCTGTGCGTAAAGGAAGGGATTCTTATATCCTCGGGTGGGATAACCGCCCGAAACTCGCATTTCTTATGCAACAGGCTCATGAGGTGAATACACGGAAAAATGAACAGGAAGAACTTCTTTATAAATGGAAACGTGAAAGGGAACAACTGGAGCGGATAAAGGACGATCTTAAACGCCTCCTGGAGTTCACACACTTTAACGAAATAGACTGGTGGACCATAGAAAAGAAAATCGGGGAATTGGAAAAAGAAAAGAATGACCTCTTGAGCAGGGCAAAGGACCTCCGGTCTTTGCATCAGAAACTCGAAAGCATAGAAAAACAGATTGATGAAATGGAAAAGGAACTTAAGAAAATCAATCAGTTTATCGGGGGAATCGGAATAAAGATAGAGAATCTTGGAAAGGTAAAGCAGGTGTATGAGCAGATCCTTTCGCCGCATAATTCGATAGACTTTAATGAGTATGAATCGTTATTTATACCGTATGCCGGGGAAAAACTGGACTCCCTGGACTTTGAATCATTACAAAAACAGCAGGATAAAGGCAGTAACATACTCACCGCCAAACTGGATACTGTCCAGGGAGAACGTATCCAGATAGAAAAAAACCTGATACGGGTAATGACTTCCTTTATTAATCCCCGGCCGGATATCTTAAGAAATTATCCTTCCTGGGTGGACATAACCGTTTCCTTAAAACCGGAGGTGGAATTTCTTCCGGACTTTCAACGTGTTTATGACGAGTTGAAAAAAGATGACCTTCCAAAGTATAAACGGGATTTTAAGGAATTCTTAAACGAGAAAATGCTGGAGGATATGGTTCACTTTAACGAGTCCCTGGGGGAAGGAGAAAAAGACATAAAGGAAAGTATAAGTGAACTGAATAATGTGTTAAAGGGTATTGATTATAATAAGGTCCCTGCTACGTATATCGTCCTTAACAGCGAGGAGTCCAGGAATTCCATGATAAAGGAGTTCCGCTCCTCTTTAAAAAACATTTTGGGAGATGCCTTTAAGCTCGCTGCAAGGGACGAAGAGGAGCTTGAGCATACCTTTAAAAAAATGCAGAAACTTATCCTGGATTTAAATGAAGATACCAATAAAAGAAAAAAGGTGCTGGATGTCCGGAACTGGCTCCGCTTTTCTGCAACGGAAAGGTATAAGGAAGACTCAAGCGAGAAACAGTTTTACGAGGATTCCCAGAGTCTTTCCGGCGGGGAAAAGGCGAAACTGGCTTACACTATTTTAGCATCTGCCATCGCATATCAATTCGGTATCCAGGGAAACGAAAACCCGGACAGATCGTTTAGATTTGCAATTGTAGATGAAGCATTCAGCAAAGTGGATCCGGAGAATTCCATTTATGCCATGGAATTGTTCAATAAAATGGAATTACAACTCATGCTGGTAACACCCCTGGATAAGATCAACCTTACGGAGAATTATATTCATTCCGTCCATTTTGTCGAATCCGGCGGCGGTATCCGTTCGAATCTCTACAATCTTACCCTGGAAGAATACAAAGAAAAAAAGAATGCATTTAAAGCCATGCAGAATGAGGAAGCCCTGGAGACAGTAGGTACAACATGATTACACCGGGGGAAATTAAAGAAAAAGCAAAAAAATCATACTATAAATTCTTAAAAGCATGGCTGAAAGAGGAAGAATTTTTTCCGCTGGATATCCCATCGAACAAAGGAAAAAGCACGGATCCGTATCTTGTCAGGAAGCAGGAACTGGAAGTACTCATAGAACAATCCCGTTTAAAAAAGGAATTCGGTTATTCACTGGAATTGAAAGAGGTAAACACCCGTAAAGAAGGGCTGCAAACCATTGTGAACCGTCTTTTCTTTGCTCACCGGTCGGATTTCCTTGGATATATTGAAAAAGAAGCCGAGTTTAGACGGTTTAAGGAATCGGTGGGAAGCATCGGCACTGCCATCCCTGCATTAAAGCCGTGGATTTATCATCATATCGCACTTGTTATAAACAACTATTATGTATGGAAAGATCTGATTTTAGTGTGTAATTATTTTATAAATAACCCCAGGCCCGGGTGCTATGTGCGGGAACTCCCGGTGCCGGTGCATACGAAGTTCATAGAGGAAAACCAGGGAATACTCCGGAAACTCCTCGATTACCTGCTCCCGGCAGAATCAATCAAAAAAAATGAAACGGATTTTGCATTACGTTTCTTTTTAAAAAAGCCGGAGCCCATGATCCGGTTCCGTATCCTGGATAAAGAAACGGTATTCATGGGGCTTAAAGATGTGGCGGTATTACGCAGTGACTTTGATATGTTAAAGATACCTGCAAAGAAAGTAGTTATCATGGAAAACCTGATTACGTTCCTGACCTTTCCGTCATTCAAAGATACCATAGCCATGGTTGGGCTGGGATTCGGTGTTTCGGGCTGGAAAGATGTCCGGTGGCTGAATGATAAAGAAATCATTTACTGGGGTGACATCGATCCCCCGGGGTTCGAGATCCTTTCTTCATTGCGTTCGGTTTTTCCCCATACCCGATCTGTTATGATGGACAGAAAAACCTATAATACATTCAGGCCTTATACCACCAGGTCTCTGGGAATGCGTAAGTGTCTATCCCTGAATCTTACCCCTTCGGAATATGAAATGTATGAATATCTGTTAATCAATCCAAAGCAAAGCAGGCTTGAGCAGGAAAGAATAAGTCTGGAATATTGTAAAGAAATAATGACTCCCCTGTTAACTTAACAGAATCCTGTAATCAAACCGGCATAGTACTGTGCTATTAAAAGCTATTTGACTTATGCTAATGAGAAAATTTATTTATGTTTTCAAATTTTGAATTACTGCTTCCTGATTTACTCTCTTGCAATGATCGATAAATAAGTTTATTCTTCTATAAAAGTGTTTCCATGACACACGAAAGAATTCGATTAAATCAGATTCTTAATCTCACCGTATTGCAGAATTTTCTTGATGATGTTGCTTTTCTTACCGGATTAAAGGCGACCCTGATCGACAGGCAGGGACAGTTATTCACCGCACCTGGCGGGGCACGGGATTTCTGTCTGCTTTTTTCAAACAATGCAATGCGGAACCGGTGCCGTGATTCAGACATTCACGGATGCAGGGAGGCAGAAAGATTAAAAAAACCATATATTTACACCTGTCATGCCGGACTCATCGATATCGTGATACCGGTTATTCTTCATGATACATTTATCGGGGCAATTATTACAGGACAGATAAGACTTAAGGGAAATGATAAAGTTTTTAAAGAATTTATTACCCTTCCGGAGGTAAAAAAATATAAAAACAAACTTATTGCTGCATATGAAAAGGTTCCTGAAAAAAAAGAAGAAGAGATCACGCGTGCATCAAGTATGCTTTTTCGTATTATCAATTATATTGTCTCTATCGAGTTCCGCAATCTGTCACTTACAGAAAGGGTGTATTCCGGGTTTAAAACAAAACGGGAAGCAGTTGAGCGGGCAAAAGAGTACATACAGCAAAATTTTTGTTCTAACATTAAACTTACAGATGTTTCACATGAAGTTTCTATAAGCCCTTATTATTTAAGCCACATCTTTAAAAAAATGACCGGTATTTCCTTTATCGAATATTTAACCCAGGTCCGTATTGAAAAGGCCAGGGAATTACTCACGTCAACGGAACTGGATATAATAAATATCGCTTATACTATCGGGTACAATGATTCAAATTATTTCAGCAAAGTATTCAGAAAAAAGAACGGACTCACCCCAAGGGAATTCCGTCAAAAAAACGAAGATTCATCTGTTTTTTTTAATAAATAATGTGCATAAAACTTTCTTTTAAAAATAGCATCAATTCAAATTATGGGCAAAATAAAAAGCCGGTTTGTTAAATCATACTGCATATCTATTGACAAACAGGAGGAGATATGAGTATTTCTTTAAAATCAGGAGAATAAAAAATGATAGAAATTATAATGGATTGCCCTGTTTACCTTATCAGGGGAATGTTCATAAAATCCGAACGGGAGATTGCCTCAATCGATAAGATAAACCAGGAGCTTGTTCAGAATAACCTCCCGCAGCTTGGAAGCAATAAAATAGACAAAGAACAGGCAGAAAAAGCTACCATGGCTTACCAAATTCTTTCCTCCCACAATTCGGGAACAGAAAGCTTTTTTAAACTCACTTTTGATGCCCTTGCATCCCATGATATTACCTTTGTTAATATTATACAGACTGCAATTGCATGCGGATTGCGTAACTTTCCCGTACCATATGTTCTTACCAATTGTCATAACAGCCTCTGTGCTGTCGGGGGTACCATTAATGAAGACGATCATATGTTCGGACTTACCGCTGCAAAAAGGTTCGGGGGTATCTATGTGCCACCGCACATGGCAGTGATTCACCAGTATGTAAGAGAACAGATCTGTATTCCAGGGAATATGATACTCGGATCAGACAGTCATACACGGTATGGTGCACTCGGGGTTATGGGGATCGGGGAAGGGGGGCCGGAAATTGTAAAGCAGCTATTGAAGGATACATACGATATCCAGAAACCCGGGATAATTGCAGTGTATCTGGAAGGAAAGCCGGGAAAAGGGATCGGGCCACAGGATATTGCCCTGGCGATAATCGGGAGTGTTTTTAAAGGAAAGTATGTAAAAAATAAGATACTCGAGTTTGTCGGGCCGGGAATAGAACAACTCTCTGTTGATTTCAGAAACGGGATCGATGTAATGACCACGGAGACTACCTGCTTAAGTTCCATCTGGCAGACAGACGAAAAGGTAAAAGCGTATTATGATATTCATGGATCAGGACAGATCTTTAAGAAGATAGCCCCTGGAGAGATAGCCTGCTACGATGGAATGATTAAGGTGAATTTGGGAAAAATAAAATCCATGGTTGCAGTTCCTTTCCATCCGGCCAATGTCTATACAATAGCAGACTTACAGGACAACCTTTCCTGTATTGCCTCAGAAATAGATGAGTATAACAGGGAGCTTATTAAGGGATTGAATGTTCCTTTCTCGCTTAAAGAAAAAATACAGAATGGAACCCTGAAATTTGAACAGGGTGTTGTGGCCGGATGTGCCGGGGGGATATATGAAAATATTGTTGCTGTGTCCCGTATTCTCGATACCGGGAAAAAGCAGGTTCCTGATTTTTCCCTGTATGTATATCCTGCAAGCCAGCCGGTTCATATGGGGATTATCCGGGCAGGGGTGGCAGAAAAAATCATCCGTACAGGAGGAATTATTCGTCCGGCTTTCTGTGGCCCCTGTTTTGGTGCATGTGATGTGCCGTCCCACCAGGGATTAAGCATCCGGCATACAACAAGGAACTTTCCCAACAGGGAAGGCTCCAAACCATCGGAAAACCAGATCTCTGCTGTTTTTCTTATGGATGCACGTTCGATTGCAGCAACCGCTGTCAATAATGGTGTTCTCACCTCTGCATGTGACATTGATTATGCGGAAGATGTCCCGGAATATCAATTCGATGAGCAAATTTATAATAAAAGGGTGTACAGCGGGTTCGGGAAGCCGGATCCGGCAGTATCACTCCATTTCGGTCCGAATATCAAACCATGGCCGGAAAAACCGGAAATGCCCGGCCATCTTCTTCTTGTGGTTGCATCGTCATTAAACGATCCTGTGACAACAACAGATGAACTGATTCCTTCCGGGGAGACTTCATCTTTTCGTTCGGACCCGGAAAAGCTTTCCACATTCTTTTTATCAAAAAGAGACCCGCGGTTTTTTCACAGGATTCTGGAGGTACAGGAAAAGGAATCGGACAGGCAGGAGTATATAAAAGGAAAAGGGAATCTCCCGGATGAAATAACATCTGTACTGGAAGGTCTTATTGGCCGGGAAATGATAAAACCGGAAGAAAAAAAATCCATTATCCGGGAAATGCTGATTGGCGGTGTGATCTATGCCAATAAACCAGGGGACGGATCTGCCCGGGAACAGGCAGCATCATGCCAGAAGATCCTTGATGTATGGGCAAATATCGCCCGTGATTATGCAACGAAACGGTACCGGAGTAACCTTATCAACTGGGGAATCCTTCCTTTTATTCTTCCCGAAGATTTTTCTTCCCTGGAAACAGGTGAGTATGTTTTTATTCCCCATATCAGAAAAGCGGTACATGAAAAAAGGGAAAGCATCGATGCCTGCCGTATCAGATTGAATGGGGGCATTCAGGAAATCAGGCTTGAGCTTCCCGATATGGCAGAGATGGAGCGGACAATTCTGCTTGCAGGGAATGTCATTAATTTCTATAAAAAACGGTTATTGGAAAAAATACAATAATAGAATAAGGTTATTCACAAAAAGAGAGAAAGTGAAAATCTTTTCACCTCATGATGAACAGGATTTACCCATTACTCATTCGTCTTTTTTTCTTTTTTCTTTTTTCTCTTTTCTTTTAATGTCTGTTTGGGTTTTTTCTTTTCATCGGCCTTGCCTTTGTCTTTACTCTTACTCATATACCTTTTCCTCATTAATACTGGTTTCATCAATTTTAGTAATTTTTATTTTATAATGCAAGGGGTTTAAAGAAAATTTTAAAAAAACATAAGAAAAATTCCAGCCACACAACGCTGGTCACACTTTCTTACTTTTTAAAGATATCGACATCGTTAAAAATGAATTTATTTTCTTTGTCTGTCTTATACTTGCCTGTATAAGGAGAGTAAGTTTTGACAGAGACACGCATATTCTCCGGATCAAACTCTACTATCCTTAAATATCCGTTCCCCCCGTTTTTTATCATCTGATAATTTGCCAGCATCTGGTATACCTTATTCCCGTATGATGTAGTACTTACCAGCAATCCGGTACCGTCACCCAGGATATGTCCGGAAAAGACAAATGATATATTGTCATGCCGGCTTATAAGCTTTTCCCATATATCCGCACCACTATTTACTCCACCTGTGTCACAGTGAATTCCATAGGCGCAGGGTTTCCAGTTGTGCTCGGGTCTTGATCCATGAATGTGGTTATCATAATACATATATGAATGTGTGAGTACGATTACCCTGTGGTTATGGTAGAAACTGATAATCCGCTGTGCCCAGTTGAGTACTGCATCCCTTGGGCCAAATTCCAGGACAACTACCAGCCAGTCAATCCCACCTGCCCGGAAAAAATGATATGAATTCTCAAGTTTCCCCGGTTCATAGGTACCGCCAAAGGTTGGGAGGTGCTGATATTGTTCCACTTTAAACCAGGAATTAAAGAGTGTTGTATCACGGAGGCTGGAAGGATATCCCGGGGTCCCTATATCATGATTGCCTGCAGCTACTGCATAAGGAATCTCTCCGTCAAGAATTTTCATGTACTCCCTTGCTCTTTCCCATTCCTGGACTGTATTATTCTCTACGAGATCCCCCTCATGAAGAACAAAGGCGATGTTAAGGTCGTCCTTGTGAGCTAAAATCCATTCTACCTGCATCTTGAAAATATGGGGGTAGTAAGCTGTATAATACTGGGTATCGGGAAGAATAATAAGAGAGAACTTTTTATTTATACTTACAGAGGTGCTGTGATTCTTATAAGAATCAACCTTTTCTTTGCTTCCTAAATACCATTCCGGTGAATCTGTATTATTGTCCGGTAATTCGATCTGGCCATCATAATACCACTCATCAGGATATTCTGAAGAGACACCTTGATCATCTGAATAACCGGGATTGTATATGACTGTATTTGATTCAGACGGTACGAAGGTATAATAAATGATAAAATCGCAACCTGTAAAAGACCATAACAGAAACACCAGGATCAGGGTAGTTGTTATTTTCATAATAACTATCCTCCTTCCCCGGGAAGAGATTCCCGTATTATAAATTCAAGAACCTCTCCTGCTTATAAATATACTACTTTTTTTTAATTTTTCACTGTAATTCAGAAAATCATACCTTTTGGCATGTAATTCCCGGTGACGGAAAAAATAGAATAAAAAAACATCGGATCGAACGGGTTACCCGTCTATGATTTACCTCCCGGATATTACCGGTTTCCCCGTTGTATCCTGTTCTGTGTCCCGGAGATTGTTGTTTTGAAAACTTCTTTGCCGCAGAGAGATTGCAGTATTTTATACAATTCCGGGGATATGGGAGCGAAAATCGAGGTACGGCCGATTATCCTGTGAAAGGTATGAAAACGTATACCCCAGGAGTGAAGGACAGAGTGGCCTTTGTACACAGGAGGCGTTCTGCTTCCAT
The DNA here is from genome assembly GCA_016935735.1 of Spirochaetales bacterium. Taxonomy (GTDB): domain Bacteria; phylum Spirochaetota; class Spirochaetia; order SZUA-6; family JAFGRV01; genus JAFGRV01. Next base: position 12,472 of record JAFGQK010000087.1, read on the forward strand.
ATTTTTTGTCCCCGGTAAGCGGATGACCATGGATCATTCCCTGGGCCCTTATCTGGTGGGTAATTCCTGTATGAATCATACAAAGGGCAAGTGTTTGCTTTTTTAAAATAAAAAGCGGTTTTATTGTTGTCATCGCTTCCGGCGCTTCCGGGTCACGGGTGGGATAAGTCTTTTTCCTTTTCTTATCACGGTAAACCCTGTCCACCCATCTGGTTTCTTTTTCTATCCGGCCGTCAAAAAGGCCAAGATAGTATTTTTCACAGAGATTTTTCTTGAATAATTCCGAGAGAATCCGTGCACCTTTCAAGGATTTTGAAAAAAAAACAAGACCGGAAGTATTCCTGTCCAGGCGGTGCACCGGGCCGGGTGTAAATGAAAGAGACAGGGGGATTGCCTGCGTTATTGCCGTTTTTACCATTTTTTCAAGGGAGATTTCTCCATGAATCAGGAGACCGGCAGGTTTATTTAAAGCAAGGATATGATCATTTTCAAACACAATAAATGGACCCAGCTTCACTTCTTTTGTTCTATAACTCGATTCACTTTCAGACTTATACTCTGTATTACTATGGTCGAAAATCCTGGTATTATTACAAGATTTTCGGCCTGGAATTTTCCTGGAGGTGATGTCGCCGCAGGTTATGGGCGTAACCAACGCTGTATCAATCCCGGATAGAAAATATTTACTTATTGTAAGGATATCCCCCGAACGGACAGTTGCAGCCGGGTTTACTTTTTGTTTATTAAGCCTGATCTCGCCTTTCCTGAATGCTTTATAGATCCTGCTTAAGGGGATTCCCGGATACATTTTTCTTATGATCCTGTCTATACGGCGTCCGGCATCATTTTCTTTAATTATAAATGTATTATTCTTCACCTGGCCTATCATAACTGCCATAAAACAAATAAGCAATATTACCAGCATAAATACAAATAAATTTTCATACAATGCTTGACAAAAACTTCCAGTGATTGGAGAATTGAAAAAGGACTATGGAAATTTTTTTTGATCTCCTTGAAAATCCTATTTTTCGAGCCGCTTTTTTCAGCTGGTTCATTTCACAGACTATAAAGTCCGTGATTGAGCTGTTTAGAAACAGACCTCATTCTGCAAAAGAGATATTAATAAGCCTTTTCTGGACCACGGGGGGGATGCCTTCCAGTCATTCAGCAGTGGTAAGTGCACTTGCTACCGCAATAGGATTTGAAGTTGGTATAACATCACCCATTTTTATTTTAGCAGTTTTTTATGTATTCATTACCGTACGGGACGCCACAGGGGTTAGAAGAGCCGCAGGATTGCAGGCAAGAGCAATAAATCAGATAATACAGGAGCTTTCTGCCAGATTTAATATAAAAATAAAACAGGTAAAGGAGATTCACGGACACAGGACTTCCGAGGTATTGATAGGCACCCTTCTTGGGTTTTTTATTGCAGTTGCTTTCTGCACACTTTAACCAGGTGCATTGTTTACCGGATTTGTCGTATTTTACCATTTACTTTGCATGCCGGAAAGAGTATGACCCAGGAACCTGATTTCTCATATATTCTTGTATTTTTCTCCGATTTCTATTTGACAGCTTTCCATTTGTATGATACTAGATGATTTGCATCAAGGAGGTGGTTTGAAATTGCATGAATGAATTTAAAACCTTTCCGCAGGGGGGAATACATCCTCGCGAGTTCAAAGTATATACAAAAGATATCCCTATCCGGAATGCCCATATTCCTTCCATAGCCCTTATTCCCATGCATCAGCATATGGGGAAACCGGCTGAATGCATTGTTCAAAAGGGTGATACGTTGAGGGAAGAGATGCTTATCGGCAGGGCAACGGGGTATTTTTCTGCAAATATTCATTCTCCGATTCCCGGTACTGTCACTGATATAAGGGAGATGTACCTTCCTGCTGGTTTGAAAAGCACGGTTGTTGTTGCGGAACTTGCCGGGGAGTTTGACAGGGCAGGGAAAAGCAGCCAGAAAAAGGATTGGGATAATCTTTCGCCAAAGGAATTAATCGATAAAATTGCGGATAAGGGAATTGTCGGCCTGGGAGGGGCAACATTCCCGGCACATATTAAATATACTTTGAAAGAAGGAATCCGCCTGGAATATTTTATTGTTAATGGTGTCGAATGTGAACCATATCTCACAGCAGACCACAGACTCATGCTTGAAAAGACAGAAGAAATTATAGAGGGAATCCGGATTATTAAAAAGATACTTTCCCCGGAGAATATTATTATAGGAATAGAAGAAAACAAACCGGACGCCATATCCGTAATGGAACGGACAATACTCGACAGGAAACTGGATATCGAGGTTGTCCGCCTAAAAACAAAATATCCCCAGGGGGATGAAAAACAGTTGCTTAAGTCCATAACCGGCAGGGAAGTCCCTTCGGGAGGGCTCCCCCTTGACATCGGATCGGTTGTTTCCAATGTCGGAACGGTTTTTGCAATCTATGAAGCGATTGTATATGAAAAACCGCTTATCGAACGAATTGTTACGGTAACAGGATCAATTATCAAGAACCCGGGAAATTTTAAAGTAAGAATAGGTACGAAAATCGGGGAACTCATCGAGGAATGTAATGGTTTATATGAACTAATGGTTAAAATCATCGCGGGCGGCCCTATGATGGGATTCGCCGTACATGATCTTGATACCCCGGTAACCAAGGGAATGTCCGGGATTATTGCCCTGTCAAGGAAAGAAGTGCCGTCTTGGCGGGAAACAGCGTGTCTTCGATGCGGGAGATGTATACGAGTCTGTCCCCTCTCATTAAATCCCACACGTTTATTTAAGTTGATCGAACACAGGCAATTCGAAGAAGCGGAAAAGAATGGTCTTTTTGACTGCAAAGAATGCGGGTGCTGCGGTTATGCATGTCCGGCGAAACTCCCCCTTGTCCAGGGGATGAGATTAGGTAAACTCATGGCAAAGAAGAAGGCTAAGTAATATGGAAAATGGGAATACCCTGCAAATTTCATCATCACCTCATTTCCATTGCGGCGAAACCACTCCAAAGATTATGTGGAGTGTGGTGGTCTGTCTCGTCCCGGCTGCTGTGTGGGGGGTATATAATTTCGGTCTTAAGAGTCTGCTCGTTCTCCTTGTATCCATAGGAGCGGCAACAGGAACAGAGTTCCTTATTACTGCCCTGCAAAAAAAGAAATCCACCCTGTTTGACGGTAGTGCTTTTCTTACAGGACTTCTCGTCGGTTTTAATATGCCACCGGCAGTACCGGGTTTCATTCCCATTCTTGCATCGGTGTTTGCCATAGCTTTAGTAAAGCATTCCTTTGGTGGCCTGGGAAGAAACTGGATGAACCCGGCCCTTGCAGGCAGGGTTTTTGCAATGTTCTGCTGGACAGGGGAAATGACCACCTGGTCTGCGCCGCTTTCATCGCCGGATGCATTTACCGGTGCTACCCCTCTTGCCCTTGGAACAGAGAAGTTTCTCGGAACGGGAAGTTATCTTGATCTTTTCCTGGGGAGAATTTCAGGCTGCATCGGAGAGGTTTCTGCCCTGTTCCTTCTTCTTGGAACTATCTACCTTTTTATTAAAAAGATTATTACCTGGGAAATACCCGTATCCTATATTGGTTCTTTTACCATACTTACCTTTATTTTCGGCGGAATCCCGGAGGGGCACGGTATTTTCAGCGGCGATATTTTCTTTCACCTGCTGTCCGGGGGGCTTATACTCGGTGCCTTTTATATGGCAACAGATATGGTGACTTCTCCCCTTACATGGAAGGGTATGCTTATCTTCGGAACCGGATGCGGATTTTTTACCTTTCTTATCCGTATTTTCGGGGGATTTCCCGAAGGGGTATCCCTTGCCATCATTCTCATGAATATTTTCGTTCCCCTTATCAACAGATGTACAAAACCTTTAAAATTCGGCCTGGTAAAGGAGAATAAGAAATGAAAAAACTCCTTTTAAAAATGCTTTTTATCGGGTCCAGGCTTTTTCTTATCTGTATCGTGTCTGCTGTGGTATTGGGTTTGTTTAATGGGCTGACTGCCCGGCAAATTCTGCTTAACAAGGAAAAGCAGGAAAAACTGGCCCTTTCAGAATTAATCAGAACAGGCACACCGGGGAATAAAATGGCAGGAGAAGATACGACAGTTCTTTCATACCGTGAGGTAAGCGAAGACGGGACGGTAGTGAGCTATATCCTGGAATTGCAGGGTTCCGGGTATGGCGGGCCATTGAAAATCCTTGCACATTACAAACCGGACGGTGAACTTTTAAGTGCGAAGCTTATGGATAACAAGGAAACACCGGGATTGGGGAAAAAAGCAGAAAACACTACCTACATGAATAAGTTTATTGGAAAAGGAGGACCGGGAAAACCCGTCATTCCTGCCACGCTCGAAGAACTCGCAGCCCAGATGCCTGTATCAGGGGATAGAGGGACACCTGTTTCCACGAAAGGGTATGACTTCATTGGCGATTTCCCCCCGTTCCGGGAATGGCTTTTCGGCGAAACGAAAACAGGTGCAGGAGATTCGGTTACCGGTGCAACAATTACCTTTAAAGGGGTTTCCGGCGCCCTTGCAGCCGGTTCAGCATATGTACAATCACATTTGGGGGGAAGAGAATGATAAAAGAGTTTACAAAAGGAATTTTCAAGGAGAATCCCCTCTTTATTATTGTACTCGGGCTCTGCCCCTCCCTGGCTGTATCGACAGAAGTCATTAATGCATTGGGAATGGGGGCAGGAGTAATTTTTGTACTCCTTGGCTCTAATATCTGTGTGTCCCTGTTAAAGAATTTTATCCCGGAAAAAGTAAGAATACCTTCTTATGTTGTGATTATTGCCTCTTTTGTCACCATTGTAGAAATGGTGATGGAAGCATATGCCCCTGATTTATATAAAAACCTTGGAATATTCGTCTCCCTTATCGTGGTCAATTGTATTATACTTGGAAGAGCAGAGGCATATGCTTCTAAAAATAAGCTGGTTCATTCTATTCTGGATGCACTGGGAATGGGAATCGGTTTTACACTTGGACTTCTTCTTATTGCAGTAATACGTGAGATTTTCGGCGCAGGAACGATCACTCTTTTTCCTGTCAAGGCAATTGGTTTTAACGGTAAAATAACATTGGGCTGGCTGAATAATTATCCGGCAAAAGTTTTTGCTTTTGCCAGCGGCGCACTCCTTGTTATGGGATATCTGAAAGCCTTTTTTACCTGGCTGGAATATAGATTTAAAACATTGAAACAGATCGAAGAGAAACCCGGCAAAAATAAGGAAAAGATAAAAGAAAGAGAGGAGCAGGGAATATGACTTATTTTGCCATACTTATTACGTTTGTACTCATAGAAAATTTCATACTCACCAAATTCCTGGGGCTCTGTCCTTTTATCGGTGTATCAAAGAAAATGGACTCTGCAATCGGTATGGGATTTGCAGTTATTTTTGTCATGTCCATGGCCTCTATTGTTACATGGGTTGTATGGAATTTTTTTCTTGTCCGCCTGCATCTTGAATTTTTAAAAACAATCACGTTTATACTGGTAATTGCAGCACTTGTTCAGCTTGTCGAAATGATAATCCAGAAAATCTCTCCCCCGCTCTATAAAGCACTGGGTATCTATCTTCCCCTTATTACGACAAATTGTGCTGTTCTCGGGATCGCATTAATTGCCGTGGTAGATGGAAAAATCGCAGTGGTAGACAAAAAATTCGATGTATTTCAAAGTTTTTTTGCGGGGTTTTCCGCAGGTGTGGGATTCCTCCTGGCAATTATTTTAATGTCTTCTTTAAGGGAGCAGTTTGAAACAGAATGGATACCCAAACCATTCAGGGGGATCCCGATTGCATTTATTACAGCAGGACTCATGGCCCTTGCATTTATGGCTTTTGACCAGGGCCTTTTATTAAAACTCTTGGGCGGAAGGTAGTAAGTGATGGAACTCATCATTAATATAACATACGCATTACTCACTGTCGGCGGATTGGGAATCTCGTTTGGTATTCTTCTTGCATTTGCATCGAAAATACTGGAAGTAAAAAAGGATGAAAGGATATCCCGTATTGAGGAAATCCTTCCCGGTCTGAACTGCGGAGCATGCGGGTTTGCAGGATGTGTCTCCTATGCAGAAGCGATTGTGGGTGCGGATGCAGCCCTGACCCTCTGTTCTGCAGGAGGCGAGGAGACAGCCGCGGGACTTGCCCGTATTATGGGCAGGCAAATCGAAGTAAGCATGGAGAAAAAAGTCACCCAGGTTCACTGCCGGGGCGGAAAAACAAGTGCAAAATACGAGTATCAATACAGCGGGATAAAGGACTGCAACGCGATTTATCCACTTTACGGGGGAAACAAGGTATGCAAGTGGGGTTGTCTCGGTCTTGGCAGCTGCATTTCAGTCTGTCCGGTGGATGCGATTGATTATGATGAGGAAAATCTTGTCTGGGTGGATAAGGAAAAATGTATTGGTTGCGGGAATTGTATTGCGGTGTGTCCTACAGGCGTCATGCAGTTTGTACCATATAAAGCCGATGTCATCGTTGCATGTAATTCCAAAGACAAAGGGCCGGTGGTAAAGAAATACTGCAAGGTTGGTTGTATCGGATGCATGATATGTGAAAAGCAATCTCCCGAAGGCGGTTTTATTGTAGATTCTTTTTTAGCCAGGATTGATTATAATGCAACCGGGGAAAGAGAAAATGCAAAAAAGAAGTGCCCCCCAAAATGTATTATAACAAACTATAAATAGGTAAATAGGGTAATGAAAACAATTCATTTGATATTCGGTACCCATAACAGCCAGCCTGCAGGTAATTTTGATTATGTCATAGAAAAGGTATATCATCGTGCATATAAACCATTCATAAGCATTATTAATACATTTCAGGATTTCCCCGTTACCCTTCATTATTCAGGAGTTCTTTACGAATGGCTGGAAGAAAAGCATCCCGAATTCCTCATGGTACTGGGTGAAATGGTAAACAGGAAACAGGTGGAACTTCTCGGGGGCGGGTATTATGAACCGGTATTGTCTTTAATCCCCAATTCGGACAAACTCGGGCAGATAGAAAGTCTTACAACATATATCCGTTCTCATTTTGGCCAGCGGCCGCGGGGAAGCTGGGTGACAGAGAGGGTGTGGGAACCCAATTATGCATCTATTTTGCAGCACAGCGGTATTGAGTATATCTTTCTTGACGATATTCATTTTAAATTTGCAGGGGTGGATGATGAACTTTACTACCCCTACCTGACGGAAGACCAGGGAAAAACCATCACGGTGTTCCCCCTTTCCAAACCATTGAGATATCTTATCCCGTACAGAAATCCCGAAGAAGTCGTGGATTACATTATGAGCCTTGCAACAGAAGAAGGTGACCGTGTTATTACCATTATCGATAACGGAGAAAAATTCGGGGAATGGGAAGGTTCCTTCCGTCTTTGTTATGAAGAGAAGTGGCTGTCCAGATTCATTGAGCTTATCCGGCTTAACAATGAATGTATTAAACCTGTTCATCCTTTAAAATATATAAAAACATACCAGTGCAAGGAGAAAATTTATTTCCCTTCGATGTTATATGATGAAATGATGGAATGGATCTATGGGAATTCGCATTCGCGGCCGCAAAATGAAGGCAAATGGAAAACCACAATACGGACCGGCGGGAACGGATTTTTTCCCGGCGGACTTTTCCGGAAGTTCCTCTGCAAATACCCTGAAAGTAATTTGATGTATTCCAAGATGATGTATGTGAACATCCTTGTCAACCAGATACGAGGTGATAAATATAAAAAGAAAGCAGCAAAACAGGAACTCTGGAAGGGGCAGAGTAATCATGCATACTGGCATGGCAAATTCGGGGGGATTTATTTTAATCACTTGAGAAAAGAGGTTTACCGGTCTCTTCTTGAAGCAGAATTCCTTACCAGGGCAGGGGGAGGATTCCTGCCTTCATTAATTAAATCTGATTTTGACATGGACGGGAGGGAGGAAATCCTTTTTTCCGGGACCCGTTTAAATGCCTATATTCATACAAAAGGCGGTATGTTGTTTGAACTGGATTATCTTCCGGTGCGATGGAATTACCTGGATACCCTTTCCCGTTATGCAGAATATTACCATAGTTATATGGAAAAGGAAAATGGGTATGACTGGTATTTACGCAAGGCCTTTATTGACCACTTTTGTGAAACAAATACGGATATTTTTTCATTCAGCAAAATGAACTATATTGAACGCGGTGATTTTATTAATTCATATTATTCCATAGAAAATATAGATAAAGATAACTTCGAACTCACTTTAAAGCGAAATGGAAATGTAAGAATATGGGATACACCTTATCCGGTTCAGATCGTAAAAAAGTTTCGATTAAAAAAAGGACGTATTACTGTTCACTATACCATTACAAATTGCTCTGAAATCCAGCTCGTGCTTTTTTTCGGTGTTGAAATAAACCTGGCCTTATCTTCAAATAAGGAAAGTGATTCGCGGGTAAAAGTGATACAGGGGAAAACAACAATACCCCTTAAAGAATCCTTTCTGGAGGTGAATAATGTATCTTCTTTTCATACCGAAGATTTACTGAACAAGGTACTCATTAAAACGAACTTTGAAAATCCATGTTCGCTCTGGGTTTTGCCTGTAGAAACGATATCCCAGTCTATTGAAAAACTTGACAGGATTTATCAATCCACCTGTTTTATGCCTTTCTGGAATTTCACCCTCCCTGTTGGTGAATCATGGTCCACCTCGGTTGTTCTTGAACTTGATAATCTCCTTTCATAACAGAACTATTATGAAAAATGAAATAAAAGAAACATTCGATTCAATTGCCATTACATATGATTCTCAAAGAAGAAAAATAATTCCTTGTTTCGATGATTTTTATAAAATAATAACAAATTTAACTGATAGTAACATAAATAATCCTGAAATTCTTGATATAGGTGCCGGGACCGGATTATTAACAAAATTCGTAACTACTCAGCTGGTATAGCCTCTCGTGTAAAAAAAAAGTTAAAATTTTTTAAAAAAAATTAAAAAAAAATGCAAAAACCACTATTAATTTTTTGGAAACAATGCTACATAATAACAATGGAACCTAA